>CBDUSX010000268.1:0-4417 GCA_965369935.1 uncultured bacterium | reverse complement strand
CGGGAAGTCGCTGAACACGCCGTCCACGCCCAGGCGGAAGAAGCGGAGGTACTCGGCTTCCGGATTGCCGCGATAGTCTTTGGCCAGGTAGCGGGCCTCGTTGCGGAAGGTCCACGGGTGCACCACCAGCCCCGCCCGGTGGGCGTCGGCCACGAGAGTGGTGGGGGCGGCCAGGGTTTTGAATGGGGTGCGGGGCAGGATGTAGCGCTTCCAGGGGCCGATGCCCTGGGCGTAGGTGGCGATTTCGCGCAGGCCTTCCGGCGTGGCCATGTCCCCGTAGGTGCGCGTGTCCCCTTGGCTGGCCAGGCCGTAGGGCCGGCGGCCGGGCGAGCCCAGCAACTGCACCAGCCGCAGGCGGGTCAGCCCGCGCAGCTTCTTCAGATTGCCCACCTCGAAGCTCTGGATGAACACCGGCGCATTTGGCGAGCGATAACCGTGTTCGTGCAGCAGGCGCACGAGCGGTTCCTCCAGGGGCAGGCCGATGGAGGCGAAATAACTGGGGTGCTTGGTCTCCGGGTACAGGCCGATATTGCGCCCTTGCTTCTTCCCCATCCGTTTCGCCAGGGCGATGATCTCGGTGAAGGTGGGGATGGCGTAGCGGCCGTTGTGGGACTGATCGCGAAAGCCCAGCCGCTCGCGGGCGCGCAGTTTCCTGATTTCGCGCAGGGTGAAGTCTTCCGTAAACCATCCCTCCTTGCTGCGGCCGTCAATGACCTTGCTCCTGCGGCGTCCAGGGAATTTGTCCGCCACGTCGGTGGTGCCGGAAATATCGTTCTCGTGACGGGCGATCAGCACGCCGTCTTTGGTGGAGACCAGGTCCGGCTCGATGTAGTCCGCCCCCTGCTCGATGGCCAGGGCGTAGGAGGCCAGGGTGTGCTCGGGCAGGTGGCCCGGCGCGCCGCGGTGGCCGATCACCAGGGGCTTCTCCGCGGAGGCGGCGGGACCTGCGAACAAAAACAAGCAGGCGGCCAGCAGCAGCGCGGTGCTCAGCAGCGGCGAGGTGTTTCGCAGCAGCGCGGTGGCGTTCATGGCGCGGGCGAGGAGATGCACGGGGTTTCGCTCCGGGATTACTTTTCGGTTTCCGTCATGCCCCTGATGAAGAGCTTCTGCATGCCGACCACCACGAGCACAGGGGGGATCATGGCCAGCATGGAGGAGGCCATGATGATGTGCCAGTCCGCCTGATCGTCCCCCACGTTCAGCATGCGGTTGATGCCGATGATGATGGTGTACATGTCCTCCCTGGTGGTGATCAGGAGCGGCCACAGGTACTGGTTCCAGCCGTATATGAACAGGATCACGAACAGGGCGCCGATGTTGGTGCGCGACATGGGCAGCAGGATGTCCTTGAAAAAACGCATGGGGCTCGCGCCGTCAATGCGCGCGGCATCGAACAGCTCCGCGGGCACGGTCATGAAAAACTGGCGGAACAAAAACGTCGCCGTGGCCGAGGCGATCAGGGGCAGGGTCAGCCCGGCATAGGTGTCGAGCATGCCCAGGTTGGCGATCACCTCGTAGGTCGGGATGATGCGCACCTCCACCGGCAGCATCAGGGTCAGGAAGATCATCCAGAAGAAGAACATGCGGAAGGGGAACTTGAAGTACACGATGGCGAACGCGGCCAGTATGGACACGGTGATTTTGCCCAAAGCGATGGTGACGGCCATGATCAGTGAATTCAGCATCATCACCCCCACCGGTGCGTTGCCCGCCGACTTGGCTCCGGAGGTGAGCGCCGCCCAGTAATTTTCTATCAGGTGGCCTCCGGGCAGGAGGGGCATGGGCACCTGGATGATGTCCTCGATGGAATGGGTGGACGCCACGAAGGTGACGTACACCGGAAAGGCCACGATCAACGTGCCCAGGATGAGCACGCCGTGGGTGAGGATGCGTTCCCAGGGTCGGCGGTCAATCATCAGTAATGCACCTTCGATTCGATGTAACGGAACTGGATCACGGTCAGCGCGATCACGATCGTCATCAGCACCACCGATTGCGCCGAGGAGCCCCCCAGGTCCAGGCCGATCACCCCGTCGTAGAACACCTTGTAGACCATGATCTCCGTGGCCTTGGCCGGCCCGCCTTCGGTGATCTGGTGGATCACCCCGAAGGTTTCGAAGAAGGCGTAGACGATGTTCACCACCATCAGGAAAAAGGTGGTGGGCATCAGCAGGGGGAAAACGATCTTCCAGAAGCGAATGATGCGCCCCGCGCCGTCAATGGCCGAGGCCTCGACGAGGGATTTGGGGACGGACTGCAAGCCGGCCAGGAAGAACAGGAAGTTGTAGGGGATGCGGTTCCAGGTGGACGCCGCGATCACCAGCCCCATGGCCTCCCCGCCGTTGAGCAGATGGTTCCAGTCGTATCCGAAGCGGCTCAGCGCAAAGGCCACCACGCCGATGGTGGGGTTGAACAGGAACAGCCACAACACCCCCGCCACCGCCGCGGCGATGGCATAGGGCCAGACCAGGAGCGTGTTGTACACCACCGCCCCGTGGATCACCCGGTCCGCTTGCACGGCCAGATAGAGCCCCAGGGACAGGGAGAGCAGGGCCACCGAGCTGCTGAACAGCACCGTCACCAGCAGCGAGTTGAAATAGTCCGGGTTGGTGAAAATGTCTATGAAGTTGTCGAACCAGATGAACTGGGTGGACAGCCCAAAGGCATCTTCGCGCATCACGGATTGCAGAATCGCCTGGGAGGCGGGCCAGAAGAAAAAAACGACGGTGACGGCGATCTGGGGTGACAACAGCAGCAGGGGCAGCAGCTTGCCTGAAAAAACCGCGCGCTGTTGCATGGAATTCCCCGCACAAAATCAAGAGGGGGAGCGCCCGGGCGGCATGCCCGGGGCGCTCCCTGGTTTGAGACGGTTTGAATGGAACCCCGCTAGCGGTTTGCCTGCTCGAACTTGCGCAGCAGGGTGTTGCCCTGGGCCACCGCCGCGTCCATGGCCTGCTTGGCGGTTTTCTTGCCCGACCACACGGCTTCCAGCTCATTGTTGATGATGTCCCGGATCTGCACGAAATTGCCCAGTCGCAACCCCTTGGAGTTGGCGCTGGGCTTGGCGCGGGTCATCTGCAAGAGCGCGGTTTCCGTGCCGGGATTCTCGGAGTAAAAGCCCTGGCTCTTGGTCAGCTCGTAGGCCTCGGTGGTGATGGGCAGGTAGCCGGTGAACTGATGCCAGTCCGCCTGCACGGCCGCCGAGGAAAGGTAGGTGAAGAACTTGGCCACGCCCTTGTATTCTTTATCGGAATGGCCCTCGAACACCCACAGGGTGGCCCCGCCGATGATGGAGTTCCGGGGCGCGCCCTTCACGTCCGGATAATAGGGCAGCATGCCCGTGCCGAAGTCGAACTTGGCCGTGCGCTTGATGCCCGCGTAGCCGGCGGAGGACTGCATGTACATGGTGCAATCCTCGCCGGTGGTGAACTTGGCCTGGCCGGCGCCGCGACGCCCGCCGTAATCGAAAATCTTGGACTTCTGCCACTTGGCCATGTTGTTGATGTGGCGCACGTGCAGGGGGCTGTTGATTTTAAACTCGGTCTTCAGCCCGTCGAAGCCGTTGGACAGGGTGGCGATGGGAATGTCGTGCCAGGCGCTGAAGTTCTCGATCTGCACCCACGATTGCCAGGCGGTGGTGAAGCCGCACGGATAGCCGGCCTTCTGCGTCTTCTTGGCGAATTTCACCAATTCCGGCCAGGTCTTGGGCGCGCGGTCGGGCAGGCCGGCCTTCTTGAACGCCTCTTTGTTGTAATACAGAATCGGCGTGGACGAGTTGAACGGCATGGAAAGTATCTTGCCGTCGCTGGTGGTGTAGTATCCGGTCACCGTGGGCAGGTAGGCGCCGGGGTCGAAGGCCTCGCCGGTTTCCTCCATCAGCTTGTACACCGGTTTGATGGCGCCCTTGGCGGCCATCATGCTGGCCGTGCCCACCTCGAACACCTGAATGATGTGGGGCTGCTTGCCGGCGCGGAAGGCGGCGATGCCCGCGGTCATGGTTTCGGTGTAATTGCCCTTGTTCACCGGCACCAGCTTGTAGGCGCTCTGGCTCTCGTTGAATCCGTCGGCTATCGCGGTCACCTTTTCGCCGAGCCGCCCGCCCATGGCGTGCCACCATTGGATTTCGGTTCGCACTCCCGGAGCCGCGGCCTCCTCCGCAGGTTTGTCCTCCGCCTTTTCGCAGCCCGCCAACCCGACAGCGACGGCAACAACTATAAATAGCAACCTGCTAGGGGTCATCATGGCGAATCCTCCTCGAATGGGTAAGGGATCGAAGCTCCCGGTGCGCCTCACAACCCGGCAAGCAGCCCCGCCATGGAATGATGCGGCAAGGGCCGGCCGGTTCCGAATCTTACTGTCTGATGTACTCATCCATATTGTTATGCAAGCGCCCGCGAAAAGTGAAGCAAAACCGTAT
>CBDUSX010000267.1:0-4429 GCA_965369935.1 uncultured bacterium | reverse complement strand
TTCATGGCCAGGATTAATCTCGCGGGCGCCCGACTGAATTAGGAGAATGAATATTGGGAGACGCCCTTGCCGGATGCGGCTCTGCCACGGAGACTGGAGCCGCCCTAGCGGTCTTCGCGGGCAAGGATGTGGAACTTCACCCGGATGCGATCCTTCACCGCCACGGTGCCGAGAAAGGAACTGAAGGGCTCGATCCCGAAATTCGATTGCAGCAGTTCGACTTCTCCGGCGGCGGTGAGCGTTTTTCCGTCAAGATTCAGCCTGACGGGAATGGGCACCACCTGCTCCACGTTTTTAATGCGCACCTTCATGAAAACCTTGACTTGCGGCCATGCGCCTTCCACGCGCTCGGAGGCGGCGGAAATCCTGGGGAACTTGCCCACGTGCAGTTGATCCTCGCCCAGCATGGTTTCCCGGACTTCCTCCCGCTGCTCCGCGCTCAACTCTCCGGCAAGCTTCTCCCGGGCGCGGTCGGCGGGGGCGTCCACCACGAAACTCACCACGGGAACCGACAGTTGCACCGTGGAATTGCCGATCTCGTTCATATCCAGCACCACCCGTCCCGCGCAGTTTTTGGAAACAAGCACGTGGTCGTGGGCAAAGGCGGAAAACATGCCCTCCCTGAACAGCAGCATGGTGACCTCGCTGGCCCCACCATCTATCATAAAAACCCTCGGCTCCCCGTCCTCCCGGCCCGCGGCATGGCCCGGTGCGGCGAACAGCACCAGGGCGCCCAGAACCACGAGCCACATGCACTTGCGCGTCAATCCGGGCCGAAGGCGGGTTGAGGCGGAGGGCCGCCGATACCTGGTCATGAGGCTCTGATCATGAGGTTGTGGTCATCAGTATCTGGTCATGGCGGGCAGCGCCTCAAACAAGGCTGATGCAGGACGCGGTGCAGCAATCGAATCACTATGCCGCAAGACACGGGACGTGTCAAAAGGCAGGGCCCGGGCGGAAAAAGTTAAAACATTGATATTGTGAATGTTTCTGGCGCCCTTGGAGAATCGGGCGGGGCTTGGCAATCGAGGGCCGAGCCACGGCGGAAGAGCATTTCAGTGGCACAATTCGTCCATTCAGATCAGAGGCTTTGGGAATTAACCGAGCATTGTGGGCGGATTGTGATTCAAATATGGGGCAGTGCGTGGTATACAATATACATATTTTGCAGCCGTATTAACGGCCGGCCGCAACGCAACATTGGAACAGAGCATTCTGGAAGAGGCCCCATGAAAAGGAAGCCGCCGCTCCTCACGGAGGAACAGACCAACGCCATGCTGCAAGGCACGTGGGGCCGCACCCAGGAGCGGGATCGCCAGATTGTGACCTTCCTCCTCCATACCGGCCTGAAGATCAACGAGTTCGTGCGGCTGAACATAGGCGACGTATACGCGGGCGCGCGCGTGAAAAAATTCCTGACCATAGAGACCGGCCCCCACAAGGTGGAACGGAAGGTGCCCGTGAGCCGGGAAGCGCGCGAAGCGGTGGCCGTGATTCTGGATTTCAACCGCCGCCAGGGGTTCGACCTGTATCCCGGCGCTCCGCTGATCGTGAGCAGGCAGCGCAACAAGAAGGACGGCGACTACCGCATCACGCCCCGGCAGGTGCAGCGCATCGTCAAGTCCCTGCGGGAAGACGCGGCGCTCGGCTTCAAGACCACCCCCCAGACCTTCCGGCACACCTACGCCACCACGATGCTGGAAAAAGGCACGGACCTGCGCACCTTGCAAAAGCTGCTGGGCCACCGCTCCATCAAGACCACCCGCGACCTGTACGGCCCGGGGCAAGCCCCGGCAGGCGAATAGCATCCGGCCGTGACGCCGCCGCGCACCATTCCGTTGACAACTTCCGCGGACGGCCCCGCGCAGCGGGGAGCGGCGCGTAGGGCTCAGTTCGCCGCGACGATGTTCACCAGCTTGTTTCCCACCGGTATGACCCTGCGCACCTTGAGGTCCTTCAGCGCGTCCTGCACCTTCGGCTGATTCAGGGCCAGGGATTCCAGTTCCGCGGGCTCGGTTTCCGCGGCGATTTCCAGCTTGTCCCTGATCTTGCCGTTGACCTGAATGACCAGGGTCACCGTTTCGCTCTGCACGAGGGCGGGGTCGTGGTCGGGCCATGCCTGCAGGTGCACGCTCTCTCCCGGGTGGCGGCGCTGCCACAGCTCCTCCGAGAGGAAGGGCATGATCGGCGCCAGCATCAGGATCAGCTTGTCCAGCGCCTCTTCCCAGGCGGGACTGCCCTCCAGGGTGGCGCGGGCGCTTTTCATCCGGTTGCGGAACGCCATCAGCGCGGCGATGAGGGTGTTGAACTTGAACGCCTCGAAGTCCCCGCTGACCTTCTTCAGGGTCTGGTGCAGACCGCGGGTCAGGGCGCTCGCCTGCTCCTTTTCCTCGTTAGAATCCAGCTCTTTGGAATCCGGCGCTTTGGAGTCCGCCGGGCCGGAAGCCGTCTTGCCGGGCTGCGCGGCCAGGCTCCAGATGTCCTTGATGAAGCGCACCATGCCTTCGATGCCCTGGGGGTCCCAGGGGCCGCCCTGGTCCCAGGGCCCGATGAACATCAGGTAGGCGCGCACGTTGTCCGCGCCGTATTTCCGCACCAACTCGTCCGGGTTGACCACGTTGCCGCGCGACTTGGACATTTTCTCGTTGTCCTCGCCCAGGATGATGCCCTGATTGAACAGGCGCTTGACCGGCTCCCGGTAGGGCATGGCGCCCGCGTCGGCCAGGGCCCGGGCATAGAAGCGCAGGTAGAGCAGGTGCAGGATGGCGTGCTCGATGCCGCCGGTGTACTGGTGGATGGGCAGCCACTTCTCCAGCACCTCCATGTCCCAGGGCACGTCATCCGGGCCGATGGTCCGGCCCTTCTTCCAATAGGGGGAAAGGTAGGCGTACATGTACCAGGAGGAGCAGATGAAGGTGTCCATGGTGTCCGTTTCCCGCTCCGCCGGCTCGCCGCAGCGCGGGCAGGGCACGTTGATGAACGCCTCGTGGTACTTGAGCGGGCTCTCCCCGGTGGGCTTGAACACCGCGTCGTCCGGCAGGCGCACGGGCAGGTCCTCATAGGGCACGGGCACCATGCCGCAGGCCTTGCAATACACCACCGGAATGGGCGTGCCCCACATGCGCTGGCGGGAGATCAGCCAGTCCCGCAGGCGGTAGTTCACCGTGCGCGCTCCGATGCCCCGCTCCTCCAGGTGCGCCACCACCCGCTCGAAGCTTTCCGGCCAGACCAGCCCGTCGAAGGCGGCGGAGTTGCACATCATGGAGCCTTCCTTGTCCTGCCAGGGGCCGTCTTCCTCCGTGGGCGCGGGCGCGGCCCCGTCGGCGGGCCGGATCACATAGGGGATGGGCAGGCCGTAGCGGCGCGCAAAGGCGAAGTCCCGCGTGTCGTGGGCCGGCACGGCCATGATGGCGCCGGTGCCGTAGCCCATCAGCACGTAGTCGGCGATCCAGATGGGCACCGCCTCTCCGTTGAGAGGATTGACGGCGCTGGCCCCGGTGAACACGCCGTCCTGATCCCGGGCCTCGGCCATGCGCTCGATGTCGGTCTTTTTCTGCGCCGCCTGGCGATAGGCGTCCACCGCGGCCTTGTGCTCTTCCGTGACGATCTCGTCCACCATTGGGTGCTCCGGCGAGAGCACGCAGAAGGAGATGCCGAAAGCGGTGTCCGGGCGGGTGGTGAACACCCGGAGGGCAAGCCCGTCTCGGCCGGCCACCGCCATGTCGAACTCCACCCCCTCGCTGCGCCCGATCCAGTTGGTCTGCATGGCGCGCACGGCCTCGGGCCACTCCAAGCCGTCGAACTTGAGCAACTCCTCCACATAGGCGGTGATGCGGTATTTCCACTGATTGAGTTCCCTGCGCTCCACCGGGGTTTCGCAACGCTCGCAGACGCGCTCCTCCCCCACCACCTGCTCCCGCGCCAGGGTGGTGTTGCAATTGGGGCAGAAGTCCACCGGGGAGAATTCGCGGTAGGCCAGATCCTGCTCCAGGAATTTCAGGAAGGCCCACTGGCTCCACTTGTAGTACTCCGGCTCGCAGGAGATGATCTCGTTCTTCCAGGCCCACATGGCGCCCATGCTGCGCAGCTGGCCGCGCATGCGCTCGATGTTGGAATAGGTCCACACGCGGGGATGGATGTTGTTCTTGATGGCGGCGTTTTCCGCCGGCAGCCCGAAGGCGTCGAAGCCGATGGGGAAGAACACGTTGTGGCCGTTCATGCGCTTGAAGCGCGCCCCGGCATCCGACGGGCCCATGGCGTACCAGTGGCCGATGTGCAATTCGCCGGAAGGATAGGGCAGCATGGTCAGCCAGTAAAACGGCGGCTGGTCCGAATTCGGCTGGAACTCGTAGATGCCGTCCGCCTCCCATTTATCCAGCCAGCGGGCCTCGATCTGCTGGGGGTCGTACCTGTCGTTCATGAACCTGTT
>CBDUSX010000266.1:0-4442 GCA_965369935.1 uncultured bacterium | reverse complement strand
GAACGCAGGGGAGTGGACGTGTTCATCTACGTCGGACACTCCGTGCGCTAGCACCGCCTTTGAATAGCAAGCCTAAGTTGAACTGCGGGGGCTTCGCCCTCCCGATCCTCCCGGCAGGGGACAAGTGCCCCTTCATCCGGGGCGGGCATTGTTTCGATTCAATTTCCGAGGACGATCCCATGAAAATTCTGCGTGTATTCACCGGCGAGGACGGAAAATCCCACTTCGAGGACATTGATATACCCCTGGACGAGGAGCACGAGTTCGGCAGCATGTCGGCATTGCATGAAGCCCGCGGGGTGATCTTCCGCAAGAACCCCGCCAACTATGACCTGGATTTCCACAACGCCCCCCGCCGCCAGTACGTGGTCAACCTGCAAGGCACCCTGGAGCTTGAAACCGGGGACGGCAGCAAGCGCCGCCTGGAGCCCGGCGACATCCTGCTCGGCGAAGACAAGACCGGCCAGGGCCACATCACCCGCGCCGTGGACGGACCGGGCCGCTCCCTGTTCATTCCGCTTGAGTAGCTTGCGTCCGCCGGCTTTTATCCCTGCCATCCATTCAGGTGCAGCACGTCTTCCAATGGAGGTCTCCTCGCAGGCTTAAATTCGGTACCGATGGTGTATGCGGTGGGGATTAGCGCGCCTTGGATTACCTCGTCGTAAGGTATCCCCAATACCTCGGCGGCATCGCGCTCATAGACCAGGTGAGCGGTTGTAAGACAGGTGCCAAGTCCGCGCGCTCTTGCGGCAAGCATGTAGTTCCATACAGCCGGAAAAAGGGCGGCCCACATTGAGGCGTGGATGCCTTTGAGCGCTCTAGATTCTCGTCCTTTCAGGCACGGAATGACGTGAACGGGCACTTCGTGCAGATGTTCAGTCAGGTATTTCGCGGATTCCAGAAATAGTTGCTGCTGGGGTGAATCCACGTTGTGTGCGGCAGGGGGCGAATCAAAATATTCTCTCATTTGACGCCGGTACAATTCCGCCAATGCTGCGCGCTTGTCAGCGTCGGTGACGACCACGAAATGCCAGCGGGGTGAATTTCCCCCACAGGGAGCCTGTTGGGCAATTTCAAGGCATTCCTTGATGACTTCCAACTCCACGGGTCGTTCCAAGTCCAGCCTTTTGCGCACCGCACGGGTGGTGGTGAGCAATTCGTCGAGTGTGAGATCGAGGGTTGGCATGATGCTCCTTGGTTGATTGGCTGACAGAGGCTCCGCCGCCCTTGAGGCTACCCTCCCCACCCGTCCACATGCAGCACGTCGGCCAGGGGGATGCGCCCGGCGGGCTTGAAGTCCGTGCCCTTGCTGTAGGCGGTGGGGATGAGCGCCCCCTGGGAGACGTCGTCATAGGGAATGCCCAGCACCTCGGCGGCCTCGCGCTCGTGGGCCAGATGCAGGGTGGTCAGGCAGGTGCCCAGCCCGCGCAGCCGGGCGGCCAGCATGAAGCTCCAGGCGGCGGGAAAGACCGAGGCCCACATGGAGGCGCCGGGCAGGGTGGCTTGCGCCGCCTGGCGTCCCTCGGCGCAGGGGATGACGTGGACGGGCACCTCGTGCATGTGCTCGGCCAGGTAGGACGCCGAATCCATCACCCGCTTTTGCTGGGGCCCGCGCACGGGGTCGTCCGCGTGCAGGGCGCCGGCGGAGGTGGGGGAGTCGCGGTAGACGGCGAAGGAGCGCCGGTACAACTCGGCCAGGGCTTCGCGCTTGCCCGCGTCCGTGACCACCACGAAGTGCCAGCGCTGGGCGTTGCCGCCCGTGGGGGCCTGCAGGGCCACCTCCAGGCATTCCTTGATCACCTCCAGTTCCACGGGCCGGGCCAGGTCCAGCCGCTTGCGCACCGCGCGGGTGGTGGTCAGCAATTCATCGGGTGTCAGGTCGAGAGTCGCCATGATGCTCCTTGCTCAATCGGTGGGTTGAAGCCTTGCGGCACCTATCTATTGCGCGGGGTTGTTCCGGCTGGACTGCTGTATTTGGTTGAACACAGGCCGGCCCTCATTCCAGGCGGTCATAGCTGCCCAGCAGCGAAATGCGGTGGGGCAGCGCCCGCAGGTCTTCCATGCAGGCGGCGCTGTTGGCGTTGTTGTTGAAGTCGAGATAGAACACGTAGGTCCACGGCGTCACCTTGGCCGGGCGGGATTCCAGCCGGCACAGATTGAGCTCGTGGCGGTGGAACACGCTCAGCAACTCGTGCAGCAGCCCCGGCCGGTCCTCGTTGGGTTCCACCAGCAGGGAGGATTTGTTGCGGGAGAAGTCGTAGGCCTCGTCGGCCTTGGTGCGGCGCACCACCAGAAAGCGGGTGGTGTTGTTGGGGTAGTTCTGGATGTCCTCGGCCACCAGCAGATCGGGGTGGGCCGCGCCGAAGTCAATGGGCACGATGGCCGCCGCCTGCTTCCCTTGCGGCGCCTCCAGCAGCCGCGAGCCGGATTCCGTGTTGGAGTTGGTGAACTCCACCGTCCCCCGGGGCAGGTTGGCCGCCAGGTATTCGCTGCATTGGTCGAAGGCCTGGGGATGGGCGTAGTAGGTCTCCACCGCTTCCAGGGGCGCCGCGGCCAGCAGAGCGTAGCGCACGTGAACGTTGATTTCCCACAGAATGGTCAGGCGGTGCTGCACGATGTAGTCCTGGGCCTGACCCACCGTGCCGGCTACGGAATTTTCGATGGGCACCACGCCCAGGGCGCGGCCCTCGGCCTCCGTGCGCGACAGCACCTCGGGGATGGTGCGGGTGTAGGAGATGGGCGTCTTTTTTCCGCCAAGCCGGCTGCGCAGGTGCTGGGCGGCCTGGTCGCTGAAGGTGCCCTCGGGTCCCAGGGCGTATATGCGCGACGGTTTCTGATCCATGGCGGGCTGAGGCTATGCGCCGCTTCGGGAGGCGGAGGCGGCCGCGCCGGCCGTCTCGAAAGACTCCCCGGAATCCAGGAAGAAGGCCCGGGAAAAGCGGCGGTTGCGGCGCTGCTGCAGGAGCATGATGGTGTCGCCCGCGGCCAGGTGGTCCTGCCCATGGGGCACGAAGATCCCGTCGTCCCGCTTCACCGCGCCGATCAGCACCCCGCTGGGCAGGTTGAGCGCGGAGATGGGGCCCGACTCGCAGCGCATGCCCGGCCTGATCTTCAACTCCAGCAACTCGATGTCCGAGTTGGGGAACATGAAGAAGGACTCCAGGTTGTGGCCGCGCACGAAGCGCAGGATCTTGCGCGCGGTCAGCAGGCGCGGGCTGAAGGCGATGTCTATGTCCGTACCCGCGATAATCATGGGGATCAGCTCCGGCTGCTTGACCAGCGCCACCGCCTTGGCCGCGCCGTATTGCTTGGCCAGCAGGCAGGCCACCATGTTGATCTGGTCCTCGGCGGTGACGCTGATGAAAAAGTCCGCGTGCTCGATCCCTTCGCTGTGCAGCGCCTTGGAGTCGCTGCCGTCCGCATGGAGCACCAGGGCGTTGTCGAGCTGCTGGGACAACCATTCACACTGCTGCCCGGAAATCTCCAGGACGCGCACGTCCAGCGATTGGTCTTCCAGCCGCTTGGCCAGGGCGATGCCGATGTGGCCTCCTCCGTTGATGTAAACCCGTTTGGCGGGGCGCCTGGAAAGTTTCAGGTAGGCGAAGAGCCGCTGCTGCTGATCCTTCTCGCAAAAGAAGTAGACCTCGTCCCCGGCGTTGACGATCTCCCCGGCCGAGGGGATGAAAGGGTGTCCCTCGCGCTGGATGAGCGCGATCAGGGTGTGGGGGATGTTGACCTGCTGGCCGAAATCCAGCACCGACCTGCCGGCCAGCGGGCTGTCCGCGGCGATGGGGATGCGCACCAGATGCAGGCGGTCGGAGAGAAACTGCGAGTAATCGTTGACCTGGGGATGGTGAACCAGGCTGGCCAGATGCTCCGCGGCCACCTCGTAGGGGTTGATGATGAGGTCAATGCCCAGGTCCTTCTTGTCGCTGAAGGAGGAACCGCGCCCGAAATCTATCGTTTTCACCCGGGCGATCTTCTTTTGCACGCCCGCCTCGCCCGCCATCAGGCAGGAGATGATGTTGGTCTCGTCATAATTGGTGACGGCCACGAACAGCTCCGCCTTGTCCACCTCCGCCTGCTCGAGGATGGCGGAGTCAATGGCGTTGCCGAAGATGGTGGTGATGTTGAATTCCTGGCGCAGCCGTTCCAGGATGGCCGTATCGCTGTCAATGGCCACGATTTCCACGCCTTCTCTGTACAGGGAACCGATGACGTGATAGCCCACCTCTCCGGCCCCTACGATCACCACTCGCAATTGAATCGCTCCTGTGCTGTTCCGGGCCGGCAGGGCCCGGCGGGCGCTCCACCGGAAATCCGGGGTCAGCGCCATTAGACCGGGATGCGCAGCGCCATTCGCTTCCGGAAACTATATGTAACGGCCAAGTGTAACGAATAGCCGAAACACCCACGCGGAAGCAAGGGCCGCCAGATGGGCC
>CBDUSX010000265.1:0-4444 GCA_965369935.1 uncultured bacterium | reverse complement strand
CCGGCGGCCTAGCGGGTGGAGGGTTTTTCGGACTTCTTCACGATGGTCATCAGCGCCAATTCCCAACGCCGTGGGCCGCTCGCCATGCGCAGCATCACCTCGGCTTCCCCCTTGCCGCGCGGGCCTTCGGCCTCGATGGTCAGGGTGGCCGTGCCGCCTTCGCCCTCCAGGGCCAGCTCGAAAGTCGGGGAGGGGTCCAGCGTTGCGGGGGAGCCGACGGCCCCGGTCAGCGCCGGATGGGTGGAGGCGATGCGGTAGGCTTCCTGATAAGCGGAGCTGCGCTTCATGTTCCAGGGCGCCAGCAAAAAGGAGGCCAGCAGAAAGCCCAGAAAAAGAATCGCGATCAGGCCCAACCGCCGAATATAAGACGCGATCTGTGCCGGCACCACCACCACCGTCCCCGCCAGCCGGTCGCCCAGCCGGCGGCAGTGGCGGTCCGTGAACACGAGCACCGCCTCCACCGGCAGGATCAACAGCGTTACATTGCGCAGCAGCGTGCGGGACAGGGACGCCGGAACCGCCGGATCAGGTGCGCTGGCCACGGCGAGGCCCGTCACCCACTTGCCCAGGCTGCGGCCCCGCACCGCGTCCTTTGCCATCATCAGCAGGATCAACCCCGCCACCCAGGCGGCGGACAGCCCCGGCACGCCTTCGGCCTGGGGCGCGAGGTCCCAGTGTTGGCCCAGGGCAATCTGATCCGCCAGCTTGAGGATGGTGGTGATGACCAAATAATCCACGATCAGCGCGAACAGGCGCAGGTGGTGCGGCGCCAGCTTGGTGGGTGGGGAGGAGGCGCTCATTGGGCGTCAAATCCACATGGAAATCTAGAGAAACGGAGACAGAGGAATCAGAAGCCGTGCCGTGACCGCCGGGGCGGCCTCTAGTTGATCCGATCAACAACCTGGTTTGTGAAATGAACCACCAGCGAGGAGTATTCCCAGGTCGCCCGGCCCGTGACGGCGGTTGAATTCCCCTGTATCCGCAGGGGCTTGCCCAGGGCCCGCTCCACGTCCCAGGAGGTATCCCCCACCCGCACCACCCCGGCCAGCAGCCGATCCAGTTTTTCCTTGGGGAGATTGCGGGACACCATTTCCACGTATACCCGGCTCAGGAATTCGGAACTCCTGCCCGGCCGGAAAATGCCGGCGGCGCCGCGAATCCAGGGGCGCAGAGGTTTGGCCGTCTCGTACTTCACCTTTTGCCAGGTGACCTGGGAAAATTTTTTGCTGGGCTGGGTGACGTTCAGGAGTTCCACGTCCGAGGCGGGCACCTCGACGCTTTCGGGAGGCGCGCCATTGCCCTCGAACACGTCGCTGAAAACTTCCACCGGCTTGTTGCCGGCATCGAGCAACTCGTGGGGGGCCAGCGGCGTCCATCCCGTCCCCTTCACCTTGGCGGTCCGCCCCGGATACACGATCTGGAGCCACAGCCGGTCCTGCCCGTCGGTGGTCAGGTTCACCACCGTAAAGGCCTGCCGCGGGCGGATCAGGAAGCGTTTTCCTTTCGCGGGGCTCTTGGTGAAAACGTAGGTGTTTATTTTCGTGAAGAAGGCCCCTATCTCTTCCGCCCGCGGGGCGGCGGAAGGAAGCAGCAGCAACATCAGCAGCAGGGGCAACAGCCGGTTCACTGTGGCGGGCCTTCTACGGAGTGGGAAGCCGGGGTGCGGGCCTTTACGAGATACAGAACCTGTGTGTCACCATAACGCTTCACCTGCAGGAGTTCAAGGCCGGGCGGAGCCTTTAGGGACGTGCGTGCCGCGGCCTCAAGGACGATTGTGGCGCCCTCGGGCACCGCGCGGGCCTTTGCCAGCGCGGCCAGGGCGCCCTCGGCCGCGCCGGAGGAATAGGGTGGATCCAGCAGGATCACCAGGGGCGGGCCGGCCGGCCGGGCCTTGGGCAGCCAGGCTTCCACCCGGGCGGCCAGCACCTGCCACTGGCTCCGCGGCAGGTCCAGTTCTTCCAGGTTGGCGCGGATGACGGCGGCGGTGCGGGCATGGGCTTCCAGGAACGTCACGTGCGCCGCCCCCCGGCTCAAGGCCTCGATGCCCAGGGCTCCCGAACCGGCGAACAGGTCCAGCACCGATGCCCCTTCCAGGTCCACCAGGGAGCGCAGGGCGTTAAAGATGCTCATGCGCACCTTTTCCGCCGTGGGGCGGGTGGCCCTGCCCCTGGGGGCCGCGATGCGTCTGCCGCGCAGGTGGCCGCCGGTGATTTTCAGCATGGCTGCATCCGCAGGGTGGGGGTGGACTCCGCAAGCGCCCGAATGATAAGAGATGAGCCTTTGCGGCGGCAGGCGTGCTCCACCCGGTCTATTCCATGTCCAGATATTACGATTATTCCCGCAGCCCTTATTATGCGGTGGTGGCCGCCCTGCCCCTGCTGGTGGCCTATGAGATGCTGCTGACCCTGGGGAACGGCGACATCGCTCAGGGGCAGGTGCGCAACGCCGCCGACGTTTGGCTGCGCTCTTTGTTGGTGAGCCTCGGGGTCTCGCCTTCCACGGCGACCCTGGTGATGATCCTGGGTTTGATCCTTTCCGTCCCCCTCGTCCGCTCCAAAGAGGTGCGGCTGGTGCCCTCCTATTTCGGAATGATGCTGCTGGAGGCGATCGCCTACGGATTCACCCTGGGCATCGTCATCAACTACATTCTCGCCTTTATGGTTTCCATTTTCCAGCCGCTGCTGATCCCGGCGCTGGCGGCGCTGCCGTCCGTGGCCATCCCCCGCGAGGGGGGGATGTTGCAGGGGCTGGCGCTGTCCCTGGGCGCGGGGTTGTTCGAGGAGTTGTTTTTCCGGGTGATCCTGTTGGGCGTGCTGCTTTACCTGACGCGCAAGTTCCTCACCACCTGGGTCAGCGCGGTGGTGTCCATCACGGGCGCGGCCCTGCTGTTTTCCGTGGCCCATTACGTGGGGCCGCTCGGCGAGCCGCTGGAGCTGCACAGTTTCCTGTTCCGCTGGATGGCGGGGCTGGTCTTTACCGTGCTGTACTACCTGCGCGGCTTCGCCATCACCGCGTATTCCCACGCCCTCTACGACATCTGGGTGATCACCGGGCTGATGGGCATCGTGGGGGCGTGAAGGGCCAGGTGGAACCGCGCGGGCCGGGGACGGCCCTCCCCGGCCGGGAGGGCGCACCGGAGTGGCGGCCTGCGCGGATGGTGGGCCGGGCGGGCGAGGCTCCCGCCGCCGGCCTTTAGGATTTCTTGTCTTCCAGCTTCAACTGTTGCTTGAGTTCCAGCAGTTCGGCGTCCACGTCTTCGCCGGGGCCGAGCTCCTGGAATTTCTTGTCGAGGGGGTCTCCCTGGAATTCGTCGCTCAGTTCCATGCGGGCATCGGCGAGGTTGCTCATCTCCTCGATTTTTTCCTCCATCCGGCTGATGGTGTCCACGGCGCCCGTGTCCCGGATGCCTTCCAGGGTTTTGTATATCTGGTCCTGGGCCACCGCCCGCTTCTGCTTGGAGACGAGCAGGTTCTTCTTGCGCTTGATTTCCTCAATCTTGCCCCTCAGTTCGTGCAGGTTCTCCTTCAGGTTCTCTACGTTTTGCGAATGCGCGGCCAGTTCATGCTCGAATTGCGCGGCCATCCTGGCGTGCTCCCCTTTCCGGCGCAGGGCTTCCTTGGCCAACTCGTCGTCTCCTTTTTCCACCGCCAGCACGGCCCGTTCATTCCATTTGGAGCTTTCTTTCTGCTGATCGGCCAGGGACTTTTGCAGCCGTTTTTCATCGGCCGCGGACCTGGCCACCTGGTCTTTCGCCTTGCTGAAGGCCCCCTCCATGTCCAGCAGGGTCTGCTCCAGCATTTTCGTAGGGTCCTCCGCCCGGTTGAGCAGGGCGTTGAGGTTGGCGCGCACCACGGTGGCAAAGCGCGAGACGATTCCCATGATCTGTCTCCATGAAGGTTGGCCGGTGCGGCAACGGGGAAGCTAATGCTTCAAGAGCCGGCCGGCGTCCTTGATCGAATTGCTTCCGGCGGCAACGATGATGCTGCTGGCCTTGTGGAGGTCAACCTTTGGATCGAGGGTGGCCGCCGTCATGGTCATGGGCAGGTTGACGCCCGTAACCACCTCGATCTGCCGGTCGTCCAGCATGGAAAGCGCGAGCGAGCCGGGAGTGCCGCCGAACAAGTCCACCAGAATCAACACCCCTTTTCCCTTGTCGCTTTTCCTGATCAGGGCCTGCAGCCGCCGATAGGATTCCTTTGGCTCTTCTCCGTCCCGGAAGCTGAAAGGCTTTAAGGCCGTTTTGCGTCCCAGCAGCTTTCCCGTGGTTTCTACCAGAACTTCCCCCAGGGCGCCATGGGTGGCCACGATGATACCGATGCTGCTTTTCTCCATGGTTGCTTGCGTTCCGGCGGCTGAACTCCAGGGGGGGGACTTCTTAGCATGGCACGGCGGCTTCACGGTTTCTAACCTGCCGCGGCCCCCGCGCGCAACCGGCCCCGCCGGA
>CBDUSX010000264.1:0-4469 GCA_965369935.1 uncultured bacterium | reverse complement strand
CCCTATTCCAGCACGGCGATGCCCTCGGCCACCGCCGGATAGCGGTTCATCACCTCCGGGTCGTGGCCGGGCAGGATCAAATCCTCGCTCGAGGCCAGCCGCCGCATCAACTCGAAGCCGTCCAGCATGCCGGGGACGTCGTGCAGGATGGTGAAGGGCGTGTTCTCCTGATAATTGCGGTAGACGTGGGACGCGTCGGAGGCCACCACCGCGGCGCCCCTGGCCGTGGCCACTTCCACGATCTGCATGCCCTTGGTGTGGCCGCCCACCCGGTGCACCTTCACCCCCGGCACGACCTCCGCCGTGCCCTGCACGAAGACCAGCCGGCCCGCATAGTTGCAGCGCACGAGGGCCACCACGTCGTCCACGTGAATGGCCTGGTTGAACACCTTGTATTTGACGTGGCGGCCCGTCCAGAAGGCCATCTCGTCCTCCTGCACGTAAAAGGTGGCCTTGGGAAACAGCTCGTGGTTGCCCACGTGGTCGTAGTGCATGTGGGTGATGATGACGTGCTCCACCTTGGCCGGGTCAATCTTCACGGCGTCCAGGTTGGCGGCGGGCTCGGCCACCCACGTGCGCCCGCGCGAGGTGCCCACCTCCTCGGTGAAGCCCATGTCCACCACCACGGTGTGCTCGCCGTTGCTGAGCGCCCACATGTAATAGCCCATCTCATAGGGCGCGTTGTGGTAATCCCCCAGCAGCAACTCGGATGTGGAGGCGTCGCGCCGGGCGTATTGCATGATGTAGATTTTGTAGGGTTGCATGGCATCCTTCTCGTTGTCGTGGGGAGAGGCGCCAGGCGCCGTGAGGGGGCCGCCTCGGCCCTGGATGGACTCATCCCTGAATGGAATAGCCGCCGTCCACGGGAATGGCGGTGCCGGTGACGAAGTCCGAGGCGCGGCTGGCCAGGAACACCGCCATGCCGGCGAATTCGTCAATATGCCCCCAGCGCCCGGCCGGACAGCGGCCCAGCACGCGCTCGTTCAAGCCGGGGATTTGCTCGCGCGCCTGCTGGGTGAGCTCGGTATCGATCCAGCCCGGCAGAAAGGCGTTGACCTGGATGTTGTCGGCGGCCCAGGCCGTGGCCAGCGCGCGGGTCAGTTGCACCATGCCGCCCTTGCTGGCCGCATAGGCCGGCACGGTGGGCGAGCCGAAGATTGACATCATGGAGCCGTTGTTCAGAATCTTGCCGCCCCCGGCCTTTTTCATTTCCGGATGGACCGCTTTTGAGCACAGGAAGGCGCTGGTCAGGTTGACGTTCAGCACCTGGCTCCATTCTTCCAGCGCCAACTCCTCCGGGCGCTTGCGGATGTTGATGCCCGCGTTGTTGACCAGAATGTCCACCCTGCCCAGTTGCTCCACCGTGGCCGCCACCATGGCCTGCACCGAAGCCTCTTGCGCTACGTCCACCATGACGGCGATGGCCTTGCCGCCCGCGGCCTCCAGCTCGGCCACGGCCTCCGCGGACTTGGCCTCGTTGCGCGCCGCCACCACCACCGCGGCCCCCGCGCCCGCCAGGCCGCGGGCCATGCCCAGGCCGATGCCGCCGTTGCCTCCGGTGACGATGGCCACCTTGCCGGAAAGATCGAACAGATTCATCGCATGGCCCCACACGGTGATTGGATCGCGGCTTCCGGCCGGGGCCCGCCACCACGAAGGCGGCGCGCAGCCTGCCGATTCAGTCGCTGAGCCGCTCAAACAGTCAATAGAGCCAGCCTAGGACAATAAGCACGGGGGATTCAAGGCGGAATTTCGGTTGTTCTCGAACCGCGGCATAAGGGTCGTTGTGCCGTGGAATCCCTCATCCATGTATCCGATATCTTGATAAAAAAATTTATCGGATTTAAGTAATGAATAGCGTCAACCACTGGTTCCCTAAACTCACCTGGAGGATGGAAAGATGGCTGAACAAAAAAAATATAACGAGATCCGAGACAACTTGAACACAGGGGATATTGTGTTGTTTTCCGGCAGTAGTGCATTTAGCCTCCTTATCAAAGGCTATACCCGCAGCGCCTGGTCCCATGTGGGAATGGTTATGCGCATTCCTGATTTCGATATGGTCCTGCTTTGGGAAGCCACCACCTTGGCCGACATCCTGGACATCGATACCGGTACTGCAACCAAGGGCGTACAACTTGTGCCCCTCAGCCAGCGCATGAAGACCTACAAGGGCGACGTATCTATTCGGCAGCTTGATTGTGATCGGCAGAATCTGGATATGGAGGGGTTAAAAGCGTTCAGGCAAGACGTGAAAGGGAAGGCCTATGAGAAGAGCGAGGGAGAACTGTTTAAAGCCGCCTACGACGGGTGGTTCGGAGAAAACGTGGAGGACTTTTCCAGCGTGTTTTGCAGCGAACTGGTAGCTGGGGCATACCAGTCAATGGGTTTGTTGGAAGACGGCCAGCCGGCAAACGAATATACCCCGAAAGATTTTTCTTCGGATGGCCAGCTCGCGTTGAAACAACAGGCGACACTGAAACCGGAAATTGCCGTTTCCCTGTGAGGTAGAGCGGCGGCAAAATGCGGCCATTTCCCGCAGGCGGGGGACATGGCCACACGCGGCCCAGCTGCACCTTACACCTGGCGCTCGGGGGCGCACGTTGATGGGGTGGAGCAGGGCCGTTCTCCGCCGAACGCAAGGCGGAAAGCGGGGCGGGGGCGGAAGAAGGCGGGCGTGGGGCAATCATTCCCCGCCGAACCGCGCGGCGATCCACCGGCGCAGCAGGGGCAGCTCTTCTTCGAAGTCTATGGTGTGCTCCTTGGGGTAGTCGTGCCACTCGATGGGGATGCCCCAGGCCTCCAGCTGGTCCATCATCCCGCGGGTGCGGTGCAGGGGCAGCAGAGGGTCATGGTGGCCGTGGGTGATCAACCAGGCCTGCTCCCTGGCCTGGGGGTGAATCTCGGATTCCGTGTGCTCGTCCAGCAGGGCGTAGCCGCTGATGCCCACCACGCCGGCCAGGGGTTTGCCGTGGCGCAGGGCGAAATCTATGGACATCAGGCAGCCCTGGGAGAATCCGAACAGCAACAGGTCCCCGCTGCGCCAGCCCTGCTGCTCCAACTCGCCGAACAGCCGGCCCAGCAACTCCCGCCCGTGCAGCACGCCGGACGCGGGATTTTCGATGTCGTACCAGGAATAGCCGATGACGTAGGGCCGGGGCGCGTTGACGAGCAGGTAGTTCACCCCCTCCAGCCCCAGCGCCCCGGGCAGCCAGAGAAATCCCTCCAGGCTGTCCCCCAGGCCGTGCAGCACCACCACCAGCCGCCCGGAAGGCTCGGCGGCGGGGATGAAGCGGGTGGTGAAGGTCTTGATGTCCGGAGGAGCGGGCAGGGCAATCGGCGGAGATTTATCGCTCAAAACAGCCAGACCACCGTGATCGCGTTGACGGTGGTCTCGAATTCCGGCCCGGCCTTGGTTTCCGTGGTGGTGGTCTCCCGGTGGAAGAGCACCGCAATTCCTGTATCCGGCGCCAGGCCCACGTCCAGGATGATACTGGAAATATCCTTGTTGGGATCCTTGGAGATGTCGAACGCCATGACGGACAGCAATATCGGGCCCAGCTTGACCTCGCCCACCAGGCCGAAGGTCTGCACCCCGGGGAAAGGGGGGCCCGCCGCCGCGGGCGGCACGTCGTCCCGGGTGATCCCGAAGGCCTCGAAGTGCCACTGCGCGGCGCCGCCGTCGCGATAGCCGACGCCGTATTTCAAAACGTTGCGGGAGGATTCTCCCACGCCGGGCGTGCTCGTCACGGTGTCCCGGCCCACGGACAAGCCGAAAAACACATTCTCGTCGAACATCCAGGAGACGCCCAGTTCCGTGCTGTCCAATTCAAGGGTGAGGGTCGGGTCGGTGCGGGTGGCGCGCCTCACGCCCAGCCCGACGGCCCAGGACTCCCCGATCATGATTCCGAATCCCCCTTCCGCGACATCCCATTCCAGCAGCGGGGGCGAGTCGGTGGAAAGGTTGATCGCCTGCACGGCAAAACTGAACGTTTCGCCGACCAGCCGCAGGCCGCCGTATGTTCCGCTGATATCCACCACCGGCCCGGTAATGGGCTTGGTCAACTGAATTTCGGCCTGCACCGTGCCTCCGCCGATCCTGGAGGGAGCGCCCCACTGCATGGCCGCGGGGTTGGCCGTGAGGAAGGAAACCGTGGGCGGCCCCTCGCGGGGGTCGCCAACGAACGGGGCGGCCGGCACGATTCTCGGCACGGCCACCTGGGCATGAGCGGCAAGGGCCGGCAACACCAGGGCAGCGAGCAGCATGGCGGTCAGTTTTCGCATCAATTTCTCCTGCCCGCGGACTGGGCGGGGGGCATTTTGCCATTCACAAAGAAGGGTGGGCCCCGCCGGGTTGTTTCCAATTTAACACAATACCTGGGTAAGGGCGGCCCATCCCGGATTGGAAGCAAACAGCATGCCTAATTGTTCATACGCGGGGCCGGCGGCATGGGTTCCGCTGGAGATGA
>CBDUSX010000263.1:0-4520 GCA_965369935.1 uncultured bacterium | reverse complement strand
TAAGCACTAGCGGGCAGCCACCCGGCGACAAGGGTGCCGTAGGCATAAACCTGGCAATAATTATGGCAATTACAATATGGCGGGAGCCGGAATCATGAAGAAGACAATCCAGGGATGGTTGAAGATGGGAGCCGCCTGGGCCCTGTTGGGCCTTGCGGCGGCGGGCGCCTCCCCCGGCGCGGCGCAGGCCCAGGACGAGAAGCAGGAAGGCTTCTACAACGTCGAGGAATTGAAGCGGCTGCTGGAAGTGGCGCGGGAGTCCGGCTTCACCGAGAAGGAACTGCGCGAGATCACCGTCGAGGATGGGGACAAGGTAATCAACGTGTGGGACTTCCTGAAGGAATACGAGCGCAAAAAGCGCGAGCGCGCCGCGCGCCTGAAGGCGCAGCAGGAAAAGGTCTACCTGACCGTGCAGGACGTGGTCGAGGACCTGGAAAAGGAGCAACCGAAAGACCTGACCAGGCTGCGGGACAAGATTCCCACCAACTAGCAGCCCCCTCCCCGATGGTGCGCCGCCGGACGGCCCTCAGCGCCCCTGCCTTGCGCAAATCCCTCAGGCGATTGATACTAATTCATCAACGGGCATCTTCCTTGACGGGCATCTTACAACCCCGCGCAGCCCCGCGGCCGTCCCTCAAGGCGCGGGAGCGGGCGCCGGCCACCGCGCAAGCGAAGCAACGGAGCGGCGGGATGCGCTAAGCAGTGTGCGCAAAACGGCAGGAGCATGAAAGGCGCGACGGCAAAAAAACCGAAGGCCCCGGCGGAGCGGCCGGGCGCCTCGCTGACCAGCCTGATCGGGAACACCCCCCTGCTCCGGCTGAACCGGGTCTGCCCGGGGGACAACCTGTTCGCCAAGGCGGAATGGTACAACCCGGGCCAGTCCAGCAAGGACCGCCCGGCCCTGCGCATCATCGAGGAAGGGGAGGCGGAGGGGCGCCTGAAAAAGGGGATGACCATCCTCGACGCCACCTCGGGCAACACGGGCATCGCCTACGCCATGATCGGCGCGGCCAAGGGCTATCCGGTGTGCCTGTGCATACCAGGCAGCGTCACCCCCTCGCGCATCAAGGTGCTGAAAGCCTACGGCGCGGAGTTGATTCTCACCGACCCCGCCCTGTTCTCCGACGGGGCGATCCTGAAAGTCAGGGAAGTCTACGCCACGGCGCCGGAGAAGTATTTTTATGCCGATCAGTACGGCAACGAGAACAACTGGAAATCCCACCACCAAACCACCGGACCGGAAATATTCGCCCAGACCAACGGAAGCGTGACCCATTTTGTGGCCACCCTGGGCACCTCGGGCACCTTCGTGGGGGCCGGGCGCTACCTGAAGGAACGGTCGCCGGACATCCAACTGATCGAAGTGCAGCCCGACGCGGCCTTTCACGGGCTGGAGGGCATGAAGCACATGGACTCGTCCATCGTGCCCCCCATCTACGATGCGGGGCTGGCGGACCGCAAAATGGCCGTGCGCACCGAGGCCGCCTACCGCTGTGTGGTGGAATTGGCACAGCGCGAGGGTCTGCTGGCGGGCATTTCCTCCGGCGCGGCCCTGGAGGCGGCGCGCATCGTGGCTGGGGAAAATCCGGGCGGGGTGGTGGTGACGGTGTTTCCGGACAACGGGCTAAAGTACTTGAGCGAACATTTTTGGGATGATAGCCTTTAAATTCGACCGCAAAGCGCGTATCCGTTTTGATTTCAGCTTATTGAAGCAATTCTTGTAACATTTGTCCTGAGTGAACCATGGCCGCAAAAATCGAAATCCCCGCCGCCCTGCAACAATACGTCAACGACCAAAAGTCCGTGGAAGTGGAAGAAGGCACCATCAAGAACGCTTTTAGCGGATTGATCGGGCAGTACGGTGACCTGCAACGGCACCTGTACGACGAGCAGGGCCAGATCCGCAGTTTTATCAACATCTACCTCAATGACGAGGACATCCGCTACGCCCAGAACCTGGATACGGAGGTCAAGGCGGGAGACGTGATCCAGATCGTGCCTTCCATCGCGGGAGGCGGCTAGACGGCCGCAACGTGTCCGCGCCGCCGGCGGCGGGAGCCTGCATTCTATCGGCGCGTGCCATTGGTGGCCGTGCGCCATTTTTTCCAACAATTTGCTTTACAATTCCTCCATGCGGAGGAATCCTCCACAAATTCAGATAGATGGCGCAACGGGCGCGGACCGCCGCGGGCCTGCGGGCAGGGACGGGGGTGCGGCGGCAAACGCCGCCGAGTCCGGCGTCGGGATGGCCGGGCGGATTTTTGCAGCGGGCTCCGGGTTCCGCCGCCGGTTTCGGGCACAGGGGATAAGCGGGAGAAATTTCAAAAAAACAGGAAATTCTTTATATATTGGCCATAAAATTGCTAATAAATTGCTGGCAGTTCAATGGACTGTACGGGAGGGCCCGCCAGGCGCATTAGTCCGCAAAAGGCCGGCCGGATTCAATCAGCGAGGGACGCTGAGAAATACATAAACGGGTGAAGGCCGTGGCCGCACACGAAAAATCAGCGGTTCGGATTTACAAGCTGACCGAGGGCGCGTTCCTGTTCTGCTCGCCCCAGGCGAACGTTCTGTTCGGGTGCCCACCCGAAATCCTCAAGCACATCCTGGCCGCCCACCTGCCCATGCCCGACACGGTGGTGGTGGCCGACGAGCTGCACCGTTTTCATTCGTCCCAAGCCTCCCTGGAATTCCCCTTCTACCACTTCCTGTTCGTGCAGCGGGGGCTGGAACGGGACCGCCGCTTTGAGGTGGTGGCCACGGCGAAGCAATGCCGGGGGTTGGCCGAACTGCTGCGGGTGACCGTGGTCGGGCCCACCGCCAAGGAAATGGCGGAGGCGGGCGCGGACAAAAGCCTGGCCAAGGAGTTGTTCAAGGAAACCACCCACCTCAGCCTGAAAAATCCGGCCCGCGGCAAGCCCCTGGCGATCAAGGACATGGTGGACTTCCAACCGCTGGAGGCGGGCGAACAGATTGTGCTGAAAAAAGCGCAGGACAAGCAGCCGGAAATCCGGCTGGAGCGCACCGCGGGCAAGACCTTCCGGGTATTGTACGGGGAAGAGGCCTACGACATTGACATCTCCGTGGCCAAGGAGCAGACGCCCATCTATAAAATCAAGCAAAAGCCCATGGACGCCTCGGCGGACAAGTTCACCGTCGCGGTGCTGGGCAGGAGCAACGGGTTCGACCCCAAGGACCCGGCCAACGGCTATCTGATCAACGTGGGGGGCAAGCTGGTGCTATGGGACTGCCCGGCCTTCATGCATCAGCAACTGAAGAAGCTCGGGGTTGACCCGAAGCAGATTGACGGCGTGGTGCTTTCCCACGTGCACGAGGACCACATTGACACCAGCGAGTCCCTGCGCGACCCGCCCTTCGACCTGTACACCACCCCGGAGATTTACTTCAGCCTGCTGGTCAAGCTGTCCGCGGTGTTCGGCTGCTCCATGGCGGAAGCCCGGCGCTACCACAACTGGAAGCGCATCGAGGTGGGCAAGCCCTTGGACATTTTCGGCGGGCGCTTCGAATTCTTTCATTCCGTGCACGCCATTCCCGCCCTGGGCTGTAGAATCAGCAAGGATCTGGGGGGCCGGAAGGGGCTGCTGCACATTTCCGGCGACCACCTGTCCAACGAAGCCCTGAATACCATGATCAAGAGCAAGGGCATCAGCAAACGGCGCCACGAGCAGGTGACCGGCCTGTTGAACGGCGAGGAAACCCTGGTGCTGATGGACGTGGGCGGCGGCGCCATCCATGGCGATTACCGCGACTACCTGGACTACGAGGGAAGGGTGGCCTACATGCATACGGGCCTGATCCAGCAGCAGCTGCCTCCCGGCAAGCACCTGGTTTCCTCAGGCGAAGTGCTGGACGTGTTGGGCTGATCTGGCTGGATAATCTGCTGCAAGCACTGAAACTCGGGAGCCCGCCGCGGGCGGAGAGGCCCCCCGCCGTCCGGGGGACGGCCGCGCAGGCTAGCCGTCGGAGGCAGCTTTCCCGGTGTCTTCCTGATCGTCTTTTGCTTCTTCCTTGTCCCCGCCGCCGGGCAGTTTTCCCGTTTTCTTCATGGACTTGCGGAAATTGGTGATCATCTTGCCCACCCCGTCGCCGATCTGGGGCAGGCGGCTCGCTCCGAAGACCACCACTACGATCACCAGAATGATGAGCAGCTCGGGCATGCCTAATCCAAACATGTGGGCCTCTCTATTCTCAAATTGATTGATCCTCGGATTCATTGCCGCCGCGCCACCGGGTGAAATCCCCCGCCGGGCCGTCCGGCGGGTTGGGCGCATGGAGTCAATAAATCCCTTTAATTCAATTTATTAACCGTCCCCGGCCCCGAAGTCCAATCATTTTTCCGCGCGGTGGCGCCCGGCGCACCCTCCCCACCGCGGCGCACGCCGCCGGGCCGGGCCATGGGCGCCGCCCGCGGAGCCTTCCGCAGAGCCGCCCGCAGCCGGAAAATTCACTGGGCAAAGCGGGCGGGATAGGCTACATACACGCGAGAAATCGCCGGAAAC
>CBDUSX010000262.1:0-4524 GCA_965369935.1 uncultured bacterium | reverse complement strand
CGGCAAAAAATCCTGATGGCCAACGGCCTGGAGCAGGTGACCGACATCGCCCTGAGTGCGGTGACGCAGATGGACCGCAACGTGGCGCTGATGAGCCTCAACACCCTGTGCGCGATTATCCGCAACTACATCGGCAACAAATCCCGGCTCGCCGACCCGTGGTTCAAGCCCAACCCCTCGCAATTCATTTCCATTTCCTCCGAGTTCTTCGACGAAATTTCCGCGCGGCGGGTCTGGGTGGAGGCCCGCGGGATGATGGACCTGGAGCTGATCTTCGGTCTGGCCCTGCGCACCATGCCCGACGCCAACAGCGCCATCGCGGCCAACACCCGCGAGTTGGCCGTCACCGCCATTGAAAACGACGATTCGGAATCCGCCTACCTGTGCATCGAGTATTTCAACACCTTTCTCAGGCGGGCCATCAACGACCAAAACCAGCGGGCGGTGTTCAGCCTGTTTTACCAGTACCGCCGGCTGGCCGAGTACCTGCTGCCGCGGCGGTTGCAGTTGGTGGAGGAAATCGCGGGGTTTATCAACTACTACGGGCAGCAGGCCATGCGCGCCGGGCTGCCCCTGATGAAGGTGGCCGCGGCCATGGATCTGGGCCTCACCCTGCGCCATGGCTATTCCCTGAACATCTCCCCGCTGGACCGCATGCTGGACGATTTCCTGAAAATCGGGGAATCCCCCGATCTCCACGAGATCGCCTTTGCCCATCAGGGCGTGCGCAAGGCCCACGTGATCCTGGCCGCTCACATAATGGCGGAAGGCAAGGCGTCCGAGCACCTGCTGCGCATTCAGAAGAGCCTGCGCCGCGAATCTCCCGCGTGGCTGGAGAACGTGAAGAACTCCCTGCTCAGCGTGAACAAGAAAAAATTCTGGGAAATTACCGACCGGGGCGGTGTTAACTTCGAGTACATCGAGCCCGACATGAAGGAGTGGCTGACCAGATTTTACGAGCAGTATCTGTCCAAACCGGCCGCCAGGCCACGCAAGCGGGCGGGCAGGAAAAACTGAACCGGCGCATGGGCGCGGGGGCATTCATCCTTCTCCCTACGGGGCCCTAGCCCCGTCCGAAGGTGCGGCTCCCGTGCCTGTGCGCCGCCTCCCGCAAGACCCCGTCCCTATTCGCAAAGCATGATCTTTTCCGGCGGCAGCCACACGGCGACCTTGCTGCCCTCGCCGATGCCGTAGCGCCCCAGCACGTAATCGTCCAGCAGGATCACCAGCCGTGTTCCTTTCGCTCCAGGGACGTCCAGCAGCACCCGGTTGGTGCCTTCGCGGGGGGTGATCTGCCCGACGGTGGCCGTCATCCGGTTGGGCCGGCGCTTCCGGTCCACCACCAGCCGCACGTCCGCCGCCCGCACGCAAGCATACACCCGGCTGCCCTTGGCGAACGGCCTGTCCGTCTCCACCCGCAGGGAGACGCCGCCGGTGCGCACGGTGACGCCGCCCTGCGAGGCTTGCCCGGCCACCCCCGGCAGGACGTTTTCCACCCCCAGGAAGGTGGCCGTCTCGTGCCGGCGCGGGCGGGCGAAGATGTCCTCGCGGGCGCCCTCTTCCACCATGGCTCCGTTGTCGAGCACGATCACCCGGTCGCCCAGCAGTTGGGCCTCGTGGAAGTCGTGGGTCACCAGCACCACCGGAATGGACAGCTCGGCCTTCAGCGCCGCCAGTTCCCGCTGCAACTCCTCCCGGATGTGCGGGTCCAGCGCGGACAGCGGCTCGTCGAGCAGCAACGCCCGGGGTGCGGAGGCCAGGGCCCGCGCCAGGGCTACGCGCTGCTGCTGCCCGCCGGAGAGCTCGCCGGGGTAGGCCTCGGATTTGTCCTCCAGTTGGAAGAAGCGCAGCCAGCGCCGCACCTCCCCTGCCGCGTCCGCCGCTTTCGGGATGCCGTAGGCGATGTTGGCCGACACGCGCAGGTGGGGGAACAGCCCATACTGCTGGAAGGCATAGCCGATGCGGCGCTTCCTGATGGGCACCTCCACTCCCGCCGCGCGGTCCTGGAGCGTCTCGCCGTTGATGCGCACGAATCCCTCGTCCGGAGGCACGAGCCCGGCGATCATGTTAAGGGTGAGGCTCTTGCCCGCGCCCGAAGGGGCCAGCAGCACCAGCCACTCCGGGCCGATGGTGGCGGCCACCCGCAGGGCGAATTTCCCGTATTGTTTGCCGAGCCTGAATTCGAGCATGGTCCTAATTCCGCCGCGTCCGCATGATGCTGCTCCTTGCCTGCCCCGGAATTCCGGGACGCCTCAATACTTACCCGCCGTGAAGCGGCTGACGAACCACAACACGCCGATGGAAAACACCGTGACCAGCAGCACCAGCGAGTTGGCCCGCCCCTGGTCGCCGGCCTGCACGGCATCGTAGATGGCGATGGAGACCGTCTGGGTTTTGCCCGGAATGTTGCCCGCCACCATCAGGGTGGTGCCGAACTCCCCCACCGCCCTGGCGAAGGCCATCACCGTGCCCGCCACCACGCCGCGCCAGGCCAGGGGCAGGGTGATGGTGCGGAAGACCGCCCACTCCGATTTGCCCAGCAACCGCGCGGCGTTTTCCAGTTGCCGGTCCACGCTTTCGATGGCCGCCCGCGCGGGCTTGATGAACAGGGGCATGGAAGCCACCATGGCCGCCAGCACCGCGCCCTGCCAGGTGAAGACCAGGGTCACGCCGAAGGTCTGCTCCAGCAACTGCCCCAGCCAGGAGCCCCGCCCGAAGGCCACCAGCAGGTAGTAGCCCAGCACGGTGGGCGGGATCACCAGGGGCTGCATCAGCAACGCATCGAGCAGGTTCTTGCCGCGGAATTCCTTGCGGGCCAGAAACCAGGCCAGCAGCAGGCCGATCAGCACGGAAAACACGGTGGCCGTGAAGGACACGCGCAGGGTCAGCCACACAGGATGCCAGCTCGCCAGCATCAGCGCCGCTTCCCTTGCGCCGTGGCGGGCAGGGGCTCCAGTCCGTGGCGCTTCAACAGACGGCGGCCGGCGGGCGCCAGCAGCAGCGTCACGAAGCGTACCGCCTGCTCCCGGTTAGGGCTGCCCTTGCGGATGCCCAGGGCGTGGCGGATGGGGCTGTGCAGCGCGCCGTCCACGGGCCGCCAGCGCAAGGCGCCGGCGCGGACGATGGCCTCCGCCGCAAAGCCGGCATCCGCATTGCCCGTTTCCACGAAGGTCAGGGCCTGGCGCACGTTCTCCCCGAACACCAGCTTGCCGCGCAGGGTCGCCCACAGCCCCGCGGATTGCAGGGCCTGCCGGGCGGCGATGCCGTAGGGGGCATGGAGGGGGCTGGCCAGGGAAATGTGGCGCACCTCGGCCCGGCGCAGCAATTCCAGCTCGGCCCGTCCGGCGCAGCATTTCCGGCTCGGCCCGCCGGACGTGAAGCGCAAGGGAGGGTGCAGCACCAGGGCCAGCCGCCCCTGGGCATAGGGCCTCACCGATGCGGGATCGAGCACCCCCTTGCGCGCAAGGGCCTCCACCCGGCTTTCATCGGCGGAAACGAACAGGTCGTAGGGGGCGCCGTGCTCCAGTTGCCCGGCCAGGTTGCCGCTGGAGGCGAACACCAGCACGGCCCGCGTACCGGTCTGTTTCCGGTAGGATGCGCTGAATTCCCGCAATACCAGCTGCAGGGAGGAGGCCGCCGCCACGGTGAGGGGCTGCTCTCCCGCGCTCGCCGCCCGCGCTCCCGCCGCCGCCAGGAAGGCGCAGGCCGGCAGGGAGAGCAGGATGATGGAAAGGCGCGGGATGAAATACCGTGACATGCATGCCGATGGGATTGAATTGACGCCGTGGCCCGTATTATAGCTTAAGGGCAGACGACCCTGCCATCCGGGATTTGTCAACCACCGTCCTCGCCGGCGCTCCGCCCGGCAAAAGGAGCCGTGCCATGAAAGCAGCGTTCATTATCTACAACGACTTGACCACCCTGGACTTCGTCGGAGTCTACGATGCCCTGACGCGCCTGAAAACCATGAACTTCGATTCCGGGTTCAGTTGGGAAATCTGCGCGTTGACGCCCCAGGTGCGCGACGACAGGGGGCTGACGCTGCTGCCCACGCAGGTGGGAGAATCCCTGGATGGATTCGACATGGTCGTCGCCGCGGGAGGGTTCGGCAGCCGGCCCCTGGTGAAGGACGAGGCATTTCTGGCATGGCTCGGGACGGCCGCCTCATGCAAGCTCAAGGCTTCCGTCTGTACGGGCTCCCTGCTCTATGGCGCCGCGGGCTTTCTGAAAGGGCGGCGCGCCACCACCCACCCCAATGCTTACGAGGCGCTGCGCCCCTACTGTGCGGAGGTGGTGGACGAGCGGATCGTGGACGAGGGGGAGGTGATTACGGCCAGGGGCGTCACCTCGGGGATAGATCTCGGGCTGTACCTGTGCGCGAAGTTCGCGGGCGCCGAGGCACGGGCGGCCATCAAAAAGCAGATGGATTACCCCTATGGGGACTAGGGGGTGCCGGGCGCGGCGCTACTGATTGTCCTGGAAGGAAAGATGGACCTGGCGCTGGTGGTGCAGCCCTTCGGCCAT
>CBDUSX010000261.1:0-4557 GCA_965369935.1 uncultured bacterium | reverse complement strand
CAGACCCGTTCGCAAAACGGGTTCTTCCCTCCGCCATGCGGGGTACACCCCCGCAATCCGTGGGGCCTGCCCCCCTTACAAGCGGGGAGGCGCCCCTTACCACCGGGATAGCCCTGCCGCGCAGGCGAATATGCGCCCACGCGGGAGGTTCCCGGTGTTCAAACCCCGGCAAGGCGGCTCCAGGTTCTGACCGGAGCCTCCTTTCCGACGTGACGCCGGCACGCGCGTGGCTATGCGCCCGCGCGGCACCGTGCGCTTTCCTTCGGCCCTGTGGGCCGTTTGTTCAAGGAAGCCCGGGCTTCCCTCAACAAGCGGTCTTCAAGCCGGGCGGAGGCATGCCCCCGCCCCCGTTTCAGCCGGCGGCGTTCTCTCCCGTGCGGATGATCCGCCGCATTGCCTGCGCCATGTCCTCTACCTGCCTGAGCGCGGTGCCCTTCTTGGCGGGTGCAGGCTGGGCCGGCACCTCCCGCCTCAGATACTCCAGGGCCAGGTTCTGATACTCCTTTGTCCATTCGCGCACCTGCTCGCGCCATTCATCCACCTCGCAACTGACGGCGAAGAACAGCTGCAGCGAATCGGCCAGCTTCTGCCACGTGTCCGCCCCGCAGTCGGCCAGGGAACGGTATTCGCTACGCGTGTCCAGCCAATTGCCCAGGGCGGAGGGATAGAAGGAAGGCAGGCAGATCATCCCCTGCTTTCCTTCCGGCTCCGTTCCGTTCTGGAATCCGATGCCGTTCTGGGCGACGAAGCAGCGGGGCCAGTGCCCTTCCTCGATCCGCGCGCCGCGCCAGATCACCGCCAGTTCGGAGGTGTCCGGGTTGTCCTGAAACCCCACCAGCATCCTGCCCACCCCGAAGGCGGGCTGGCCGTGCAGGGTGCCTTGAATGTCCCTGCCCTTGCGGCTCCACTCCATTCTGCCCGGGCGCTTGGACAGCAGCGGCGTCAGCCGGCTGAACCCCTTGAACTTGACGTGGGAGCCGTACTGGTTGTGCCGTACGATCAGGCGCCGTTGGCGCGTCAATCCCACCTCCAGGTCCAGTCCCGCCACCCGCACGGCCCGCTGCAGCCTCCGGATGAACTCCGGGACGCTGTGGCTCTTCGCCGTGTCGAAGCGCAGGAAGCGCTCCCCTTCGGCCAGGAACACCTCCTGCTCCGAGCGCAGCCAGTCTTCATGGACGGTGACCCCGCCGGTGATGGCCGCTCTGCTCGGAAATGCCTGGATGCGCACCTCGTATCCTTCGGGCGGCGAGCTCAGGGTGCGCGGGCCGCCCCGCACAAAATCCACGCCCGCGCCCATGCCAACCACCCCCGACCGGCCGTCAATCAGTCCGCGGCCGTGAAATTTGCAGGCCCGCGCCATCTCGTCCAACTGCTCGAGGCGCCTGGCCAGAAAGTTTCCGTAGTCCGGCGGGACGGGCCCGGCTCTGTCGCCGTCTCTCCATCCGCCGTGTATGGTGCCGATGACTTCGGACATCAGCGTCCCGATTCCGGCCAAGCCGCCTTCGATGGTCTGCAGCAGGGAAACCGCCGTTTCCAGATTGCGCAGCACCTGATCTACGCTGAGGCAGCCGGTCTCGAACCGGAGCCACCCCGCCGGGACGGGCATGCCATCCCTGGCTTCCGCAGGCCCCTGCCGCGCCGGCCCGGCAGGGGGGTTTCCCTGTGCCGGGAGGGCGCTGTCATTCAGGTATATGGCGTCCATGTTTCACCCTTCGCGGTTCAAGTTCATGGCTTGGAACTTGCTTTGCTCCATCCCGGGACCGCGAGGTCCCGATTCGCAAATTCGATCTCCTTGGCACCGGCTGCTCGCAACAGCCGTTGCTTCCTCAATTTTCCTTGACGATGCGGAGGGACGTAGTCCGTCCGCATCCCCTTTTTCCGTACATCCATCCCGGGACGATGCGCCGTACCGGTGCATGCGGCACACGCGCACGGCCCATGTCCATCCGCCGGCACCCGAATCGCGGCATGCCGGGGAACTCTTCCGGCCCCCGCCGCGCGGATGCGGCTCACAGATCCATCGTTCGGGCTCCGCCGGCGGGATAACCTTCCCACCGCGCGGCACCGGCCTCGCCTGACCCGCCGCCTTTCGCGAAGACCTCATGCGGCGTTCGCGCATTGCGCCCCCCCGTCCACCTCATGCGGTGGACGGAATGGCTTCAGCTTGCCGGGCGCCGGGCTCGGCTCGTTACAGGCCCTGCACCAGGGAGAGCACGTTGCGCGAGCTCTGATTGGCCTGGGTCAGCATGGCAATGCCCGATTGCAGAACGATCTGGTTCCGCGTCAATTGACTGATCTCCACGGCCATGTCGGCGTCGCGCAGCACGGACTCCGAATTAATCAGTTCCTCCCGGTTCACGTTGAGGCTCCTGATATTGGCTTCCAGAGCGTTCTTCTGCACCGCCCCCAGGGTGGCCCGCACGACGTTGACGTCGTCAAGGGCCTTGTCCGCCAGAGCGATGGTGTCCTGCGCCCCCTGGGCGGTGCGCACATCCACTTCGGAAACGCTGCGGAACCCGCTTTCGTTGATAATGTTCAGTCCCAGGGTGCGCGTGCTCACGCTCTGCAGCGCCACCGAGGTTTTTTGTCCGGCGTTGGGGCCGACCTGGAAGATCAGGGAATTCTGGGCCACGGTGACCCGCCCCACCGGAAGATCCGGATCCTTGGGCACGCGGCCCTCGTAGATCACCTTCAGGCCGTCGGCTTCCGTGCCTTCGGCGGCGGTCAGGAAGCGTCCCCGTCCGATAGCCAGCTGATCGTTGATGGTACCTGCCACGTCCCGGCCGTTCTGCACGTTCAGTGGAAACTCCTGCTGCGGAGCCAGTACGCCGTCCATGGAAGACACGGCCGTGAATTTCGCTTCGGAGCCGAACTCCCGATGGGTGATGACGAGCCGGTTGTCCAGCTCGGGATCGTCGAATCCGCTTGTGATGTCCACGTCCACATTCAGGCCATTGCTGTCGGCGGCGTTTTGCAGTTGCCGCATCACCACCCGCGGGTCGTCGCCCGGTTTCGTGACATAGGTGGCGACCCGGCCCGATTCCTCGAGATTCAGCTCGACGCCGGAGTCGATAACCTTCTGCGTAAGGGCGAGGTTCGCAATCAACTGCGGCCTGGTGGCCGACTGCGTGATCTTGACCGCATACCCCTCGTCCGGAGATTGGCGGGTTTCCTCGGTGGCCTTGATGAAACTCAGGTCCGCACCCGCGGCCACGCCATTGACCCCGTTGCTGCCGTCCAGCAGCTTTTTGGTGCCGAACTGCGCGAACTGCGAAATCCGGTCGAGGGATTCCAGCGAGTTGGTCACTTCCAGTTGATCCGCGAAGAGCATGTTCTCGTCGTTGGCGCCCTCGTTGGCCGCATGGATCGCCCGTTGCCGGATTGAAATCAGCAACCGGCCCACTTCGCTCAAAGCCGCTTCCGTGGTCTGCACCATGGAAACCGAAGTCTCCGAGTTTCTAATCGCCTGCTCCACCGACGCAATCTGCGCGCGCATCTGCTCGGAAATCATCAGATCCGCAGGCGCGTCCGCGGCCCGTACGATCCGCTCGCCGGAGGAAAGGTGTTCCAGCGAAGTCTTCAGCAGCTTGTCGGTTTCCAGCAAGTTCCGCTGGGTGTTGATAGCCGATACGTTGTGATTGATAACTAAAGAACCCATGGTTCAAACCTCCTTGTGAATAAGACGCGACTCCTTTCGCATCCCGGTTCTTCATCTCGTTGTCCCCTGCCCTTATCGGCGCCGCCCACACGAGGCGGCCCGGGGCAAAAAGAGTAACGTATGAACAAACATCAATTATATTTTACCGGAAGTATAATCTTCCGTTAATTTACAACAGCCTTCCATGGCCCGGACCCACGGCAACACTGCTCCATGCCGTGGATGGGGGAAGCGGAAGCGGCCGCCCGTGCCGGCCGGCGGCCCGCCTGCGCCCTGGTGGACGCCGGGCCTCAAGCCGGGAGCTTCGCGTTTTCCGCTTTTGCCCCTGCCTGCCTACCCTGGCACGCCCTTCATTACTCCGAAGGGCTGGCATGTAATCTGCATTTTCGAAAGCGCAGATTAAGGCTGCATCAGCGCCCACCAGGGCCTGCCGGCCAGTCCCGAAGGAAGGCACGGCACGGCCCGGAGACGCCCTCAGGAAGGGGGATCATCCCATGGACGAATTCCACCAATCCCGCAACCCGCGCAACGCGGCGCTCCCGGCATGCGGGCGCGCAGCACAGCGCAAATCGTCGTCCGAATCCGCAGTATCGAGGCAATGGCATACCCTGGCGCAGCGCATACCGCACCAACGGAGCATGCAATTGTCCGATCGCGTGAGGCCATCCGTGGCCTGCACCGCCATCTGCAAATATCTGTCAAAGATCCTCCTACGGTGCGCCCATCCTGTCCGGGCGCCCGCCCCGTTTCCGGGACGCACCCCGCACCTTGCCGGACACGAGCCCGCATCCGCCGCCACTGCGGCACACGCCGTTCTCGCGCTCGGCTGGGCTGCAACCGTAGCACCGGAAGCCTTTCATCCAGACGCCGGGAGCTGAGGGGCTGTCAGGCTCCTTCGC
>CBDUSX010000260.1:0-4603 GCA_965369935.1 uncultured bacterium | reverse complement strand
CTAACCGAATGCCTGGCCCAGGGGCGCCCGCCGGTCCAGGCGGCTCAGCCCCTCGCGCCGCGCCAGCAGGTGGGCCGCCTCGAATTCCTCCGGATAGACGCGCCGGGTCAGTTCCGGAAATTTGGAGGCGCGGTGCGCCGGACGGTACTGATCCATCAGGTTGACGTAGGTGCTGGTGGAAAGTTCGGTGGCCACCCAGTTCAGGATGGCCCTCGTCTCCTTCAACCCCTCGGGCATCACCAGATGGCGGATCAGCAGCCCCCGCCGGGCGACGCCGGCGGCGTCGAACCGCAACTCCCCCACCTGGCGGTGCATTTCCGCGATGGCCGCGCGCGCCACCTCCGGGTAGTCCCTGGCGCGGGCATAGCGCATGGCGGATTCGGGCTCCCAGAACTTGAAGTCGGGCATGTAGATGTCCACCAACCCGTCCATCAGGGCCAGGCTGCTCAGGGCGTCGTAAGCGCTGGTGTTGTAAACCAACGGCAGGCGCAGCCCCTGCTCGATGGCCAGGGGCAGGGCCTCCACGATCTGCGGCGCCACGTGCTCGGGCGTCACGAAATTGATGTTGTGGCAGCCCTCCGCCTGCAGCTTGAGCATGAGGGCGGCCAGCCCGGCGGGCCGCACCTCCGTGCCCCCGGTCTTTGGCTGGCTGATGTCCCAATTCTGGCAGAACACGCAACGCAGATTGCAGCGGGAGAAAAAGATCGTCCCGGAGCCCCGCATGCCGCGCAGGCAGTCCTCCTCGCCAAAATGGGCGAAGGCGGAGCTCACGTAAGCCCAGCGGCCCGTGTGGCAGGCGGCCGTGCGCCCCTCCAGGCGGTCCACGCCGCAGTTGCGCGGGCAGGCGTAGCAGGCGCGCAACTCCTCGCGGGCCTGCCGGACCTTTTCCGCCAGCTTCCCCGAGCGCCAGCTTTCCAGATATGCCGCCTCGAATTTCATCCCTGCCCGGTCTCCTCCAAACGGTCCCTGCTCCGAAATCATGCCATGCGCGGGCGCCCCCCGGCGTTATGTCCTCTTCTCTATGCCTTCTCCACCGTTTCTTTTTCGATGGCCAGCAGCGCAGCGAGGCCGATGGTGCCGTGCATCTGCTCCTGCAGGGCTTCCCAATCCTCCAGGGAGCGGGAGCCCAGGTTGAAGCCCGGCCCCAACTCCCGGTACACCGCACCCATGGCCTCGAAGGCGGCCAGCAGGGGTGTCACCGGATCCACGACGATGCGCACGCCCAGGGCGTGCATTTCGTCAAGGGTGAGGCCCAGGGCGGCCAGCCCGCCGGGACGGCAGATGTGCATCAGGGGCGGCCCCAGCCGCTCGCCGATGTGGCGCACTTCCTCCGGGTTGCGCGGGGAAAGCAGCAGCACGTCCGCCCCCGCCTTGCGGTAGGCCTCCGCGCGGCGCAGGGCATCGTCCATGTCGCTGGCCCGCACGCCGTTGCTGCGGGCGATGATGAGCATCTCCCCGTTGCGCCGGGCGGCCACGGCCTCGCGCACCTTGGCTTCCATCAATTCCCGGGGAATCATGTGCTCGATGCCAATGTGGTGGTGGGCCCGCTTGGGCAGCAGCTGGTCCTCGATCTCGATGGCGGCGAAGCCCGCCGCTTCCGCCATGCCGACCGTGCGGTGCATGTGCATGGGGTCGCCCCAGCCCGCCGCGGCGTCCAGGATCAGCGGCAGGCCGGTGACGGTGCGGATGTCCAGCCCCGCCTGCACCATTTCCGTCAGGTTCAGGTTGGCTTCCAGCGCCACCTTGGCATACCCGGTGGCCCCGCCCCCCAGGTAGAGGGCGGGAAAACCGGCGGCCTCGGCCATTTTGGCCATCAGGGGGTTGAGCACCAGGGGCGCGCAGACCGGCGCATCTCCGGTGAGTGCTTCGCGCAGCGCGCTCATGGCTTGCCTTCCCCTTCCCGGCAGCGTCCGGCGGCCCGCGGGCGGGTTCCGGGTGGGATTACATGGTCAGCCGCCCGCCGGAGGGGCCGGCGCGGGCCGCGATTGGATTACCCAATGATGATTGACTGAAAAATCAGAGACGAAAATCTACCACAGAACGCCGGGAAAGGATAACCGCCGCCGGTGTGCGCCCTCAGCCCCCCGCGGCCCTGGCCTTGCCCAGGGCGTGAAAGCCGATGGGCAGCGCCTCCAGCCCGCGCAGGAAAATCTGCGGCAGCCAGGGGGGATCCTCGTCCAGCAGCCTCAGCCCGCCGAAGCGCGCGAACAGGGTGGCGAAGGCGATGCGGGCCTCCAGCCGGGCCAGGGGCGCGCCCAGGCAAAAGTGAATGCCGAAGGCGAAGCTCAGATGGCGGTTGTCCTTGCGGGCCACGTCCAGCTGGTCCGGGGTTTGGAAGCGCTGCGGATCGCGGTTGGCCGAAGCCAGGAAGGGCAGCACCACCTGCCCCTGCTCGATCCGCTGGCCCCGCAGTTCGATTTGCTCCGTGGCCACCCTGAGCACCGCCGGCACCGAGGCGTCGTAGCGCAGAAATTCCTCCACCGCGCTTTCGGCCAGACCCGGGTTGTGCTGCAGCAGCTCGTGCTGAGCGGGATGGCGCAGCAGGTGGAACAGTCCGTTGCCCAGCAGATTGGTGGTGGTCTCGTGGCCGGCGAACAGCAGCAGCACGCAGTTGGACACCACCTCCTGCTCGCTGAGCCGGTCCCCGTCTTCCCCGGCTTTGAGCATGAGGCTGATCAAATCCTCCCGCGGATTCGCCTGGTGCTCTTTCACCAGGCCGCGGAAATAGGCGCTCATTTCCATCACCCCGTCCCGCGCCAACTGCATGTTGTCCAGCCCCGCCTGGGAGCCGCCCAGATAGGCGGCCAACTGGTCGGACCAGACCCGCACCTGGGGGATGTCCTCGCGAGGCACGCCCATCATCGCCGCGATTACGCTGGCGGGCAGGGGAAAAGCGAAGTCCTCGATGAACTCCATGCTGCCCCGGGCTTCCACGCGGTCCAGCAGGTCGTCCACCACCGCCTGGATCAGCGGCCGCTGCCGCCCGAGAATGCGGGGGGTGAACGAGTTGTGCAGGAAGGCGCGCAGACGCGTGTGATCCGGGGGGTCGCTCATCACCATCCAGTCCATCAGCACTTTGGCCACCTCCCGCACCGCGGGGCGGTTGCTGCTGAACTCCGCGCCCAGCTTGCGGAAGCGGTCGGATGAATAGGGCAGGGGATTTTGCAGGACGTGCAGCACGTCCTCGTAGCGGGTCACCATCCATGCCCGCAGGCTGGCGCTCCAGTGCACCGGCTCTTCTTCCCGCAACCACCTGAACAGGGGGAAGGGGTCCTTGACGTTCGCGGGATGCTTGATGTTCAGGTCCAGGCCCATGCGGCCGAGGCTCCTCTCCCGGTGGCGGATTTCGGCTGTGTTCCAGTGCCCCATGATCCACCCAATCCCCCCGTAACGCAACCTGCGCCCGCAGGGCAGGAGCGGAGACGACCTCCTCGATTGTGTTTTTGTTCCCCGTGGATTTCTGTAAGATGGTGCCTTCCCTGCAATATTGATTTCGGGGCGGAGCGGCCAACCTTCGGGGTCGCGCCGCCGCCCAAAAAATTGGAGGAGCCATGCTCAGCGAAAAAACAACCCCGGCCCTGGAGGGAGGGGGCTCGTATTTCCCGCCGCCGGGCGAGGGATGGCAGGCGCTCCCGCCGGAGGAGGCGGGCATGGACGCCGCACGGCTCGCCGAGGCCGCCGCGTTCGCCGGGGCGCACGAGTCCACCACCTGGCCGCGCACGATCGTCAACGGCGAGGGCCTATACGACAACGCCAGCATCACCGACAGGCCGGAGTGGAACGAGTTGATCGGCCCGGTCAGGCCGCGGGGCGCGCCCAACGGCGTGGTGCTGCGCCACGGGCGCATCGTGGCGGAATGGGGGGACACCCGGCGCGCGGACATGACTTTCAGCATCTCCAAGAGCTACCTCTCCCTGATCGCCGGCTTGGCGCTGGAGGACGGCCTGATCCGCGATCTGGACGACACGGTGCACAGCTACGGCCTGGACGACGGGTTCGAGGCGGAGCAGAACCGGGCCATCACCTGGCGGCAGTTGCTGCAACAGACCAGCGAGTGGGAAGGGGAACTTTGGGGCAAGCCGGAACTGGCCGACCGCAACCGCACGATCGGCGGCGACAACTCAGCCAAGGGCACCCACCGCGATCTGCAGGCTTCGGGGAGCTTCTGGGAATACAACGACGTGCGGGTGAACCGGCTCAGCCTGTCCCTGCTGTGCCTGTTCAAAAAGCCGCTGCCCGACGTGCTGCGGGAGCGCATCATGGAGCCCATCGGGGCTTCGGCGAACTGGGAATGGCCGCCCTACGACAACGCTTATGTGGAAATTGAGGGGCGGCGCATGCCTTCGGTGCCCGGAGGGGGCCATTGGGGCGGAGGATTGTGGATCGGCTCCCGCGATCATGCCCGGGTGGGCTGGCTGATGCTGAATCGCGGCAGGTGGGGCGGACGGCAGGTCATCGCCGCGCCGGTGCTGGAAAGCCTGCTGGAGCCGTGCCCTGTATTCGCGGGTTATGCTTCGCTGTGGTGGCTCAATGCCGGCCGCACGGCCCTCCCCGCGGCTCCGGAGAGCTGTGTGCTGGCGAGGGGCGGAGGCGCAAACCTGAT
>CBDUSX010000259.1:0-4606 GCA_965369935.1 uncultured bacterium | reverse complement strand
GCCGGGATTGGCTGAAAGCCAATCCCGGCAAAGCATGAATCAGATGGGGTGCAGGGGTGACAACCCCTGCCGGGGTTGTCAGGGGCAACGCCCCTGACCCGCCGGAGGCATAGGGCCGTCAGATGCCCAGGTAGGCGGATTTGACGTGGGCGTCGGCCAGCAGGGCTTCCGGCTCGCCCGCGTGGGCCAGGTGGCCCTGCTCCAGCACATAGCCGTGATGGGATATGCGCAGGGCCTGCACCGCGTTCTGCTCGATCAGCAGGATGGACATGCCGCGGGCGTTGATCTCCCGGATAACCCGGAACATCTCCGCCACCAGCATGGGCGCCAGGCCCGTGGACGGCTCGTCCAGCAGCAGCAGGCGCGGCACGGACATCAGCCCCCGGCCGATGGCCAGCATCTGCTGCTCCCCGCCGGAGAGGGTGCCCGCCTGCTGGCCCATGCGCTCCCGCAGGCGCGGAAACAGCTCCCACACCTCCTCGATGCGCCCGGCAAACCCTTTGCGCGGGCCGGGGGGATAGGCCCCGATCTTCAGGTTCTCGCGCACGGTCAGGTTGGCGAACAGCATGCGCCCCTCGGGCACCTGCACGATGCCCCGCGCCACCCGCTCGTGGGGCGCGAGGGCGAGCATGGAGGCGCCCTCGTAGCGGATGTCCCCGCCGCTGGGCCGGAGCAGGCCGCTGATGGCGTTGACCGTGGTGGTCTTGCCCGCGCCGTTGGCGCCGATCAGGGAGACGATCTGCCCGGCCTCCACGCGCAGGGACAGGCCGAAGACGGCCTGCACGTCCCCGTAGGCCACGGATAATTCGTCCAGTTCGAGCATTTCGCCTAGCCCTCCTCCGCCGCTTCGCCCAGGTAGGCCCGCAAGACCTGCTCGTCCCTGGCAATGGCTTCCGGCGCGCCCTCGGCGATTTTCTCCCCGTGGTGCAGCACGATGATGTGGCCGGAGAGCCCCATCACCGCCTTCATCACGTGCTCGATCAGCAGGATGGTCACGCCGCCGCCGTTGAGGGCGCGGATGGTCTCCATCATCTCCAGGGCCTCCGCGGGCCCCAGCCCCGCCACGATCTCGTCAAGCAGCAGCAGCTCGGGGGCGGTGGCCAGGGCGCGGGCGATCTCCAGCCGCTTGCGCTCCAGGGGCGTCAGGCTTTCCGCCTTGCGCGCCGTATCCACGGTCAGGTGGGCGGAGGCCAGGGCGCGGACGATCTCCCCGTCCGCCTCCCCGGGCGGCGGGGGCTCCCGGCGTCCATAGAGCAGGGCCACCTTGACGTTGTCCCACACGGACAGCCCGCCGAAGGGCCGCACGGTCTGGTAGGTGCGGGCAATGCCCATGCGGCAGATCGCCTCCGGCGGCAGGCCGGAGATGACGCGCTCCCCGAAACGCACCTCCCCGCCGCTGGGGGCCTGGGCCCCCGCGATCAAGTTGAACAGGGTGGTCTTGCCCGCACCGTTGGGGCCGATGATGGAGGTGATGGAGCCCCGCGCCACGGCGAAGTCCACGCCGCTCAGGGCGTGCAGCCCCCGGAATTGCTTGCTCAGCCCGTGGGCGGAGAGAATGGGGGGCATCACCGCTCCTCCTCCGCCCAGCCCAGCCGGGCCAGCAGTCGGGCCACCGGCCGCAGCCGGGCCAGCCCGCCCGGCATGAACAGCCCCACCAGCACGATCACCAGGCCCAGGATGGCCCCCTGCAAGTGGGCCAGGTGGGTCCACAGCACTTCCTCGGCCAGGTACAGGAACACCGCGCCGATCACCGGGCCCACCAGCAGGCCCGTGCCGCCCAGCATGGCCATGGCGATCGGGGTCAGGGCGATCTTGAGGCCGAAGACCTGATCCGGATTGATGAAGTTCACGTACCAGGTGTAAACCCCGCCCATCACGCCGGGAAACACCGCCGAAATCATCAGGGCCTGCGCCTTCACCCGGAAGGCCGGCACCCCGAAGTCCCGCGCCACCTCCTCGTCCTCGCGGATGGCGGCCATGGCCAGCCCCAGCCGCGAGCGCCGGATGCCCCAGGAGAGCAGCAGCACCGCCACCACCACGGCCAGGGAGATGTAGTACACCGGCACAGTGCGCTCGGCGGGGTCTATCTTCAGGCCGTTGGAGCCGCCGGTCAGCCAGCCCAGGTTGATGGTGACGTATTCCATCAGCTTCACCAGCCCAAAGGTGGCCAGGGCGAAGTAGGCCCCCCGCAGACGGAAGAACGGGTAGGAGATGACGGCCGCGAAGCACAAGACCACGCACACCGCCAGCCCCAGCGCCAGGGGAAAGGCCAGCCCGGCGTTGTAGGCGATGCCGAAGCCGTAGGCCCCCAGGGCGAAGAAGCAGATGTGGCCCAGGTTGAGGTAGCCCATGGCGCCGTCCACGATGTCGTAGCTTTGCGCCAGCACGATGTTGAGAAACAGAAAGACCAGAATCTGCAGAATGTAGTTGCGCGCATCCAGATGCGCCAGCGGCAGCAGCAACAGCGCCGCCAGCAGCGTCAGCAGCAGGCCTGTCCTGAACAAAGGCTTGGGGGCCGAACGGATTTTCATGAGGGCCGCCTCAGGCGCCGAGAAGCCCCTTGGGGCGGATCAGCAGCACACCGACCAGCAGCAGGTAGGCCACGGTCTGCCCCCAGGCGGGATGGTAGAACCCGACGATGGACTCGCCCAGCCCGATGATGATGCCGCCCAGAGCCACGCCGGCGAAGCTGCCCAGCCCGCCCATCACGATCACGCAAAGGTACTTCATGGTCAAGGGCAGACCGATGTTGGGAGCCACGTAGGAATGGATCACCTCGAACCCGCCCGCCGCCGCGGCCAGCACGGTGCCGATGCCGAAGGCGATGGCGTTGATGCGCGCGGTGTTGATGCCGCTCAGCATGGCGCCCTGCCGGTGCTGCGTCACCGCCCGCACGGCCAGCCCCAGGTAGGTGTATTTCAGGAACAGAAACAGGCCTGCGCCCAGCAGCAGCACCAGGCCGAACACGATCAGCTTCAGGGTGGGCAGGTAGAGCCCGCCGATCACCAGGGAGGGCAGGAACAGGTCCACGCTCTTTTCAAACTGCAAGTCCCGGGAGAAGAAGGCGGCCAGGTCCTCGGCGATCAGCGCCGCGCCCAGGGTCACCAGCACCGCGGAGGCCAGCCGCACGTGCTCCTTCCGCCCGGCCAGGGGCTTGATCAGCCCCTTCTCGAAGACGTAGCCCGCCAGGAAGAACGGCGGCATGACCAGGGCCACCAGCAGGAAGGGGTCCCAATGCAGGGCGTCGTGCAGCACGAACACGGCGAACCCGGCGAGCATCAGGAACTCACCGTGGGCCAGATTGAGCACGCCGCTCACGCCGAAGATCAGGGACAGCCCGAAGGCCGCCAGGGCATAGACCCCTCCCAGCAGGATGCCGTTGACGATCAACTGCGCCAGGATGGTGGCGTCCATCTACCACCTGCCGTTTTTGAACTCGTGCACCCGCACCCCCTTGTCGAGGGGCCACAGGGAGACGTGCTTGCCGCCCTTGATCTGGGTCGGCCAGGGATGGAGCGTGCCGTAGCCCTTCGCATCGTGCTTGATGCGCACCTCGCCCCAGATGGTCACGTCCGTGGCCCACATGGCCTTGCGCACCGCCTCGCGGTCCAGGCTGCCGGCGCGCTTCAGGGCGTCCTCGATGCGCTTGTAGGCGGTGTAACGGATGCCCGACTCGGAGAACTGCCAGGGCGCGAACCCGGCTTCCTTGGCGATGGAGAGGTATTCCCTGTGGTCGGCCGTGCCGCCCTCGAAGGAATACATGGAGCCCACGATGTGCTCCGCCGACTTGCCCAGGGCCTTGATCACCGGCACGGGCATGTGGCCCACCACCAGGTCCTTGGGATTCAGGCCCAGCCCCCGCGCCTGCTTGAGGAAGGCGATCCCGAAGGGCGGCGACAGGGCCTCGAGGAACACCACGTCGGGCTTCTTCTGCTTGATGGCCAGGATGATGGAGGAGAAGTCCTTGGTGTCCTTGGGCGCGACGTTCTGATAGACCACCCGGAATCCCGCCTTGCGCAGCCAGTCGCCGAAGCCCTCCATGGCCTGGTTTTCGTGCAGGTTGTCCCGGGAGAGCAGGGCGAAGGTCTTGACCCCCCTCTTGCGGGCATAGAACTCCGCGTGGCGCTTGTATTCCCACTGCGCCGGGGCCAGCCCCGTGGCCCGCCAGCGGTTGGGCTTCTCGAACATCACCGAATCGTTGGCCTCCACCATGAAGAAGGGAATCCTGTGGGTGATGGAGGCTTGCAGCGCCGCGTTGGTGAGAAAGCTGGAAAACGGCCCGATGAACACGTCCACCTTGTCCACGGATGCCAGCCGCTCGTAAAACTTGAGGGCAGTGGGCGGGCTGGTCTGGTCGTCATAGTGTATGAAGCGCACGGGCAGCTTTTTGCCCAGCTTGCTCAGGTAGATGCCGCCGCGGGCATTGACCTGCCGCGCCCAGGCCTCCGCCAGCTTTGGGAAGGGCCGGGTGATGCCCTGGAAGCGGCCGGATTTGGACAGCGTCCCGCCGATCAGGATTTCATCTTTCGCCGCCAGCGCCGCTCCGCCGCCGGGCAGCAGCAGAATCATCAACAACAGCGGCAACAGCAGGGCCGGAGCGGCCCAC
>CBDUSX010000258.1:0-4613 GCA_965369935.1 uncultured bacterium | reverse complement strand
GGCCGCCGCATAGCACCCATAGAAAGTCGGATACGGGGAGCGCGCAGGGACGTCCCTTAAATACACCGCAATATACCGCAACAACCCGCAACAATCCGCAGGAGCAGGATGAAAAAGAGTTCGCTACCCTATGCCACGGACATCGAATCCGGCAAGAGCGGTCTGGTGGAACTGCGGCGGGACTTCCACAAGCACGCCGAACTGAGCTTTCAGGAACACCGCACCGCCACCGTGATCGCCGAGCGACTGGCCGCGGCCGGGCTGGAGGTGCGCACGGGCATCGCCGGGCCGGGCGTGGTGGGCGTGCTGCACGGCGACAAGCCGGGGCGCACGGTGGCCTGGCGGGCGGACATTGACGCCCTGCCCATCCACGAGGCGGTGGAGTTGCCCTTCGCGTCGGTAAACGAGGGCGTCATGCACGCCTGCGGGCACGACGGGCATACGGCCATCGCCATCACCCTGGCCGAGATATTCGCCGGACACCGGGCCGAACTGCCGGGGACGGTGGTGTTCATCTTCCAGCCGGGCGAGGAGGTGGTCAGCGGCGCCAAGCCGATGATCGAGGCGGGGGTGCTGGACGATCCGCCGGTGGATTGCGTGCTGGGGCTGCACCTTTCCGCGCGGGACCCGGTGGGCCAGGTGATCGTGCGGCCGGGCCCTTCCATGGCTTCCGCGGATTTCTTCGACATCGAAATCAAGGGCTCGGGCGGGCACGGCGCCTTTCCCCATCTTTCCGTGGATCCCATCACGGTGGCGGCGCACATCCTGATCGGAATGCAGGATTTGATCACCCGTGAAACCTCCGCCCAGGACACCGCGGTGCTGACCGTGGGGCAGGTTGAATCGGGCAACAAGCACAACATCATCCCTGACACGGCCTGGCTGCGCGGCTCCATCCGCACCTTCAGGCAGGAGGTGCGTGACCAGCTGGTGGAGCGGCTGGGGAGCTTCGCCTCGCGCATCGCCCAGGCCTATCGGGCCGAAGCGCGGCTGCACCTGTCCGGCGAGTACTGCCCGCCGGTGGACAACGACGTGGACCAGACAGAGCGCGTGCGGAAAGGAGCGGTGGCGGAGTTGGGGGAAGAAGCGGTGAGCGAAGGCATCCCCATCATGGCGTCAGACGACATGAGCCTGTTCCTCAAGGAGCGCCCCGGCTGCTACTTCCGGGTGGGGGCGGGCTTTCCCGGCGAGGTGATCACCCACCATCAGGCGCACTTCCGCATTGACGAGGCCGGGCTGATGGTGGGGATGCGGCTGGCCATGCGCGCTGTGCTGGACGCCCTGCAGCCCTGAGCCGCGGCAACCACTCGGTTGCAATTTTCGTATCAGACAATGTAGTCTGTTTTATTACAATTTACGTGCAGTATTGCCGGGACCAGCGAAAGGGTTTGTTAAATTATGACGACATCGAACGAAAAGCTGAAGAGTTGGGTGGAGGAAGTCGCCAAGCTGACCACGCCGGAGCGCATCCACTGGTGCGACGGCTCCGAGCAGGAATACGATTCGCTGGTCGAGCAGATGGTAGCCAGCGGCGACATGATCAAGCTCAACCAGGACACCCATCCCGGCTGTACGCTGCACCGCTCCAACCCCACGGACGTGGCCCGCACGGAACACCTGACCTTCATCTGCACCGGCAAGGAAGAAGACGCAGGCCCCAACAACAACTGGATGGCTCCCGCCGATGGGCACGCGAAGGTGGACGCCCTGTTCGCCGGGAGCATGAAAGGGCGCACCATGTACGTGGTGCCTTACGTGATGGGGCCCATTGACTCCCCCCTGTCCAAGGCGGGCGTGGAACTGACCGACAGCGCCTACGTGGCGGCCAACATGCGCATCATGACCCGCATGGGCGCCGCCGCCCTGAAGCGCATCGAGACCGACGCCAAGGACAATTTCGTCAAGGGGCTGCACTCCATCGGCGACCTTGATCCGGAGCGGCGCTTCATCATGCACTTTCCCGAGGAGATGACGATCAAGAGCATCGGCTCGGGCTATGGGGGCAACGCCCTGCTGGGCAAGAAATGCCATGCCCTGCGCATCGCCAGCTGGGAGGCGCGCAAGGAGCGGAAGTGGCTGGCCGAGCACATGCTGATCGTGGGCATCGAGACGCCGGAGGGCGAAACCCATTACGTGGCCGCGGCCTTCCCTTCGGCTTGCGGCAAGACCAACCTGGCCATGCTCATTCCGCCCGCCTCCCAGGCGGGCTACAAGGTGTGGACGGTGGGTGACGACATCGCCTGGATGCACCTGGGGGACGACGGCCGGCTGTGGGCCATCAATCCGGAGGCCGGCATGTTCGGCGTGGCGCCGGGCACCGCAAAGGACACCAACCCCCACGCCCTGGAATCCATCCAGAAGAACACCATCTACACCAACGTGGCGGTGACCGAAGACGGCCAGCCCTGGTGGGAAGGCCTGAGCAAGGAGGTGCCGGAGGGCCTGACCGACTGGCAGGGCAACCCCTACAACCCCGGCAACGGCCCCGCCGCCCATCCCAACTCGCGCTTCACCGTCACCATCAAGCAGGTACCCAGCTATTCCAGCCATGCGGAAGACCCGCGGGGTGTGCCCATCTCCGCCATCCTGTTCGGCGGGCGGCGGGCCAGCCTGGCGCCGCTGGTGGTCGAGGCGCTTAACTGGAACCACGGCGTGTTCCTGGGCGCTTCGGTGGCCTCGGAAACCACCGCCGCCACCACGGGCGAGGTGGGCAAGGTGCGGCGCGACCCCATGGCCATGCTGCCCTTCTGCGGCTACAACATGGGGGATTACTGGCGGCACTGGCTGGACATGGGCGCCAAGTCCGACAAACTGCCCAAGATGTTCCACGTCAACTGGTTCCGCCGCGACGCCGACAACAATTTCATGTGGCCGGGCTTCGGGGAGAATCTGCGGGTGCTGCGCTGGGTGCTGGAGCGTTGCGCGGGCAAGGGAGAGGCGGTGGAAACGCCCATCGGCTATCTGCCCGCCCCCGGCGCCATTGACACCAATGGGCTGGACGTGAGCGAAGAGACCATGGCCCAGCTCACCTCCATTGATCCCGCCGCATGGGCGACGGAGATGGACGACATCAACGAGTTCTTCGCCCGCTTCGGGGAGCGCATGCCCCAGGAACTGCTGGCCCAGACGGAGCAGGTGAAATCCGCGCTGGCCAAGGCGTAGGCAATCGGCCGCATGGCGTGTGCCGCCTTCGGACCATGACGCTCTGGTAAAAGAGCCAGCCCTGCAATCCCCTGCCTCAATCCATATCCACCCGTGAACAGCGACGAGTTGCGCAGCCTGCTGGGCGAGTTCTGGGACAAGCAGATTGTCCCCGCCCTGATGGACTACGTGAAAATTCCCAACGAGTCGCCCAACTTCGACAAGGACTGGGCGGCCAACGGCCACATGGACAAGGCCGTGGCCCTGGTGGAAGCCTGGATGAAGCGCCACGGCCCGCCGGAGCTCACGGTGCGCGTCGTGCGCGCAGGCAAGCGCACGCCGCTGATCCTGGCCGAGCTGCCGGGTGAACTGCCCCGGACCGTGCTGATCTATGGGCACCTGGACAAGCAGCCCCCCATGACCGGCTGGCGCAAGGGGCTGGGGCCGTGGAAGCCGGTGCTGGACAGGCAGGGGCGGCTCTATGGACGCGGGGGCGCGGACGACGGGTATTCCGCCTTCGCCGCCGTCGCCGTGGCGCGGGCGCTGAAGGCCGCCGGCCAGCCCCACGGGCGGCTGGTGATGCTGATCGAGTGCTCCGAGGAAAGCGGCTCCCACGACCTGCCCCACTATTTGTCCGCCTGCGCGAAACAGATCGGCAAGCCGGATCTGGTGATCGCGCTGGATTCGGGCGCGGGCAACTACGAGCAGCTTTGGGACACCACCTCCCTGCGGGGCATCCTGGAAATCGGGCTGAAGGTGGAGGTGCTGACCGAGGGCATACACTCCGGCATCGCGGGAGGTATCGTGCCCTCCCCCATCCGCATTGCGCGCCTGCTGCTGGACCGGCTGGAAGACTCCGCCACGGGCCGGGTGCTGCCCCCGGAGGTGCAGGTGGACATCCCGCCCGAGCGCATCGAGCAGGCCCGCCGCGCAGCGAAAATCCTCGGCGGGGACGTGGGCGCGTTGTTTCCCTTTGTCCCAGGGGCCCGGCCCGAGAGCGGCGACACCGTGGAGCTGCTGCTCAACAATGCCTGGCGCCCGGCCCTGACCATCACCGCCCAGGAGGGCATCCCGGAATTGGGCAAGGGCGGCAACGTGCTTCACCCCGCCGTGAAATTCAAGATTTCCATGCGCATTCCCCCGGGCGTCAAGCCGCGTCAGGCGGGCCCGGCCATCAAGAAACTGCTGCTGGCCGACCCGCCCCACGGCGCGAGGGTGACCGTCACCGCCGGCGGCATGCAGGGCTGGGAGGCGCCGCCCCTGGCGCCCTGGCTGGAAGAAGCCATGGACTCCGCCTCGCGGGAGTTCTTCGGCAGGGACGCCTGCCAGATCGGGCTGGGCGGCACCATCCCCTTCATGCAGATGATCGGCGACAAGTTTCCCGCCGCGCAGTTCCTCATCACCGGGGTGCTGGGGCCCCGCTCCAACGCCCACGGCCCCAACGAGTTCCTGCACGTCCCCTACGCCAAAAA
>CBDUSX010000257.1:0-4622 GCA_965369935.1 uncultured bacterium | reverse complement strand
GCGGCCAGCGCCGTCAAGAAGCACGTCATCGAACTGCTGCACGAAATCGAGGGGAACGGCCCGGTGGTGGTCTGCTGCGGCGCGGGCAACAACGGCGGAGACGGCTATGCGGTGGCGCGGCTGGTGAAAAACCACGGGCTGGAAGTGGCCGTCGTCAAGATCGGAGAACCCGCCGGCCCGGACGCCAAAGACAATATGAAGGCCTGGAGCGGTCTGGGGGAGACGGTGGATTTCAATGCCAGCCAGGCTCAGGCCGCCGGGTGGCTGCAGCGGGCGGAAGTGATCGTGGACGCTCTGTTCGGCACCGGGCTCAACCGGCCCGTCGCCGGTGGGGCGGAGGAGTTGATCGAATGCATGAACAGCGCCCCTGCGCGGCTCAAGCTGGCGGTGGACGTGCCCTCCGGAGTCAACTCGGACACCGGCAGCGTGATGGGCGCGGGCGTGCGCTGTACGCACACGGTCAGCTTCCAGGTGGCCAAGGTGGGGTGCTTCCAGTATCCGGGAGCGGCCTGCGCCGGGACGGTGCAGGTGGAGGACATCTCCATTCCGGTGGAATGGGAGGAGGGCGATCCGGCCACCTACCTGATTGACGGGGAATTCGCGCGCAGCCTGCTCCCCGCGCGGCCGCGGGACGGCCACAAGGGCACCTTCGGCCATCTGCTGACCGTCTGCGGCTCCGCGGGCATGGGCGGCGCGGCGCTGCTGGCCGGGCTGGCCGCCCTGAAAAGCGGCACCGGGCTGGTCAGCGTCGGGGTGCCGCGGGGCCTGCGGGACGCCTTTCTGGAGGCCGCGCCGGAACTGATGACGCTATCCGCGGAGGCCGGGGACGGCCTCGCCTTCGAGGAGGCGGACGCGGAATATTACCTGGAGGCCGCGCGCCCCCGCTCCGCGGTCGTGCTGGGCTGCGGCCTGGGCCAGGCCCCGGAGACCCAGGCCTTTGTGAGAAAGCTGGCCGAGGGGTTGGAACAGCCGCTGCTGATAGACGCCGACGGACTCAACGCCCTGGACGGCGCGGCCCTGGCCGCGCGCACGGCGCCCACCGTGGTCACGCCCCATCCGGGAGAACTGGTGCGCATGGCCGGGCTGGACAAGGAGGAGTTGGCCGCGGACCGGGTGGGCCATGCCCGGCGGCTGGCAAAGGAATGGGGCGTGGTGCTGCTGCTCAAGGGCGCGGCCTCCCTGGTGGCCCTGCCCGCGGGCGAGGTGTTCATCAACACCACCGGGGATGAGGGCATGGCCACCGCGGGATCGGGGGACGTGCTCTCCGGCATTATCGGAGGACTGCTGGCCCAGGGCCTGGCTCCGCCGGCCGCCGCCCTGCTGGGCGTTTATCTTCACGGGCTGGCGCGGGATTGCCAAAAAGACAAGCTCACCGGCCGCTATTTCAGCGCCGGCGACCTGATCGAGGGACTGAATCCGGCCTTAAAACTGCTGGAAGGAACTTAGCGCTTGGAGTACTGGAAGCGCTTGCGGGCGCCGGGCTGGCCGTATTTCTTGCGCTCCACCTGGCGGGCGTCGCGGGTGAGGTAGCCCGCCCGCTTCAGCACCGCCCGGTAATCCTCTTCCGACATCTGCACCAGGGCCCGGGCCAGTCCGTGGCGGATGGCAACGGCCTGGCCGGAGGGGCCGCCGCCCTTGACATTGACCTGTACGTCGAAGCGCTCGCTGGTCTCGGTCAATTCAAGGGGCTGGCGCACCAGCACTTTTTCTGCGTCCGAGCCGAAATACTCGTCCAGCGGTTTGCGGTTAACGATGATCTGGCCGTTTCCCGGCCGTAGGTACACGCGCGCGATGGCGGTTTTCCGCTTGCCGGTGCCTTGGTACTGCATGGGTGTCATAAATCGCTCACGCTCGGATGGATCAGAGGGAAATCTGGTAGGGCTGCGGATTCTGCGCCTCGTGGGGATGGGTGACCCCGGCGTACAGCTTCAGCTTGAGCAGGCTTTTCCGGTTGAGCGCGTTTTTCGGCATCATGCGCTTCACGGCCAAGCGGAGCAGTTCGGTCGGTTTTTTCTCCAGCATCCGTTCCGCCCGCACCGCCTTCAACCCGCCAGGATAGCCCGTGTGGTGATAGTAATACTTGTCCTTGAGCTTGTTGCCGGTCAGCTTGACCTTTTCCGCATTGATCACCACCACGAAATCCCCTGCGTCCAGGTGCGGGCTGAAAATGGGCTTGTGCTTGCCCCGCAGCAGGATGGAAATCTGTGTGGCCACGCGGCCCAGGGGGATGTCCGCCGCGTCGATCAAATGCCACTGGGGGGGATATAGCCCGCCCGGCTGCAAGTCCTCTTTTCTGATGGTGACCGTTTTCATGCGTTCTCGTCAGGTGGCTTTTCGCGGTCCGCTGTCCTATGATCGGGTTAGACCTGCAAACATTCTTTGTCGCCCTTCCGGGGGGTTAAGTCAAGATTGAATTCCAGCAGATTCGCCATAATTGTCTCCCGCTTGACGCCGCCGCGCGCAAATCCACGGCGTCAGCCGGCGTTTCTCCGCCGCCCGCGGCGCATGTCGGGGCCGCTGGGCCTGGCGTGCCTGCTCGTGCTGGCGGCGGCATTCCTGGCGCCCGGCGGCGCCTGGGCACAAAAGAAGAGCACCTCCGTTGCGGAAGCGACGGATCTGCCCGATCCCGCCGTGGAACTGGCCGGCTTGCTGGATGAGGAGCCCGAGCGCTGGTTCGCCGCCCTGGAAAAATTGCGGGCTGAGCCGGAGCGTGCCCGTGACTTGCTGGTGCTGGCCATCGAGCAGGGGCTGGAATCGCCCAATGGATGGCGCATCTTCCATCACATGATTGAATTCGGGCAGGCGGAGGATATTCCCGTTCTGTTGCGGCGGCTGGAGACGGCGAAGACGCCCCTGGAACGGAAAGCGTTGCGGGGAGCGGCCCGCTCCCTGTATCCCGCCGCCAATCAGGGAGAAGACCTGGCCCTGGCGGTGCAGGAATTCTCCTTCGTGCAGACCGGGCCGCCCGTGGCCCTGAACGGCGGGAAGGCCGGCAGCGTGTCCCTGTCCCGCTACGTGTTTCAGGTGTACCACCGCGAAAGCCTGCCTGTGAGAGTGATCCGGCGGCTGCTGCCTTTGCGCGGCCGCGCCTTCGCTTCGGAAGAAAGACTGATGCACGCCATGGCGGGCCGGCTCGGCAAGAAGAACTGGAAGGAGTACCGGGACAAACTGCTGGAGCCGGTACAGCCACAGCCGAAAATGCATGTGCTGGAAGGGCTGTTGCGCTTTCAGTTGCGCAATCCCCTGCAGCGCCCGCTGATGGTGAGGGTGGCGTTCAACGTCTGGTTCGCCAGATTCGAGGCGGAGCCGGAGGCAAAGCTGGTATTTCTGGAGCCGGGCGCGACGAGCCGGATAGATTTCCCCGCCCGCGTGGTGAAAAACCAGTCCCGCGCCTCCGTGCGGGTGGACATGCGCATGTGGGAAGTGAACGGGCCCTTCATTCCCATCTTTCAAAAACTCTACGTCACCTTCTAGCCTGCCGGGGGCCGCAACGGGCGCCTTTTTCCGCGGCGTGCGGGGGCCCGGCTCTTGCATTTCCTTACCGGCATAAGCAGGTCTTATGGATTCCTTTGCCCCCAGGCGGGAATCGGCCGGCCGGAGAGCGGGAGGTTCAAGATGGCAAAGCTGTTCGACGTTAATTTCACCCTGTTGGCGAAATCGCTGGATTTCCGCACCAAGCGCAACGGGCTGCTGGCCGGCAACGTGGCCAATATAGAAACGCCCGGCTACAAGTCCAAGGATCTGGTGTTCGAAGCGGCACTGGGCGAGGCCATGAAGGCCCGTACGCCGGGCCCGCTCCAGGTGACCCATCCGCAGCATATGGACGGCCGGCGCCGGATTCCGCTGGAGCTCGTGCAGCCGGAGTTGATCCTGACCGCCACGCCGGACGCGTCCCTCGACCAGAACTCGGTGAACATGGAAACGGAGATGGCCAAGCTGTCCGAAAACCAGTTGGCCTATCTGGCCCTGACCAGGATGATCTCCGGAAAATTTCAGGCATTGAAACTCGCAATCAGGGAAGGAGACGCCTAAGATGAACTTTCTGACCGCGATGGAAACCAGTTCCTCCGGCATGGCCGCCCAGCGCTTCCGGATGAACATCATTGCCGCCAATGTGGCCAATGCCCAGACCACGCGCACGCCCGAAGGCGGGCCCTACCGCCGCCGGGACGTCATCTTCGGCGCGCTGCCGGCGCCCCGCACCTTCGAGGAGGAATTGCGCAGCCAGGTCAAGCCGGACGATCCGCTGCACGCCAAGGTGTTGGGCGTTGCCGTGGACGAGAGGCCTCCGATATTAAAGTTCGACCCCTCCCATCCCGATGCTAATGAAGAGGGGTATGTGGCCATGCCCAACATCAACACCATGGAAGAAATGGTCAATCTGATGCTGGCTACCCGCTCCTATCAGGCGAACGTGGCCGCGTTCAACGCCACCAAGAGCATGGCGCTCAACGCACTGGAAATCGGGCGCGGATAAGACCCGCAGGGCGAATTGCGGGAACAGAAGGTTTGGGTATAAAATATGCTTTACGCAATAGAGTGTAATTAAAGAGCAATAAATACGTGACGCGCAGTTGACGACTGACCCAGGATCTCCGGCCCGGCATTGAGGGCGGCCGCGG
>CBDUSX010000256.1:0-4630 GCA_965369935.1 uncultured bacterium | reverse complement strand
GGAGCGGCCGCGGCAAAAGATGGAGGGGAAGTGGCAAGTGGGGCGGAGGATTGAGGGCGCCTCACTCCACCGGGAACACCACCAGCTTCGGAGGGTTGAAGCGGATGGTGGCGCTGTCTCCCGGCGTCAGGTGGGGATGGCCGGGGAACAGCGCCTGGATCTTCAGCCCGCTCGGCAGGGCCAGGGTGTAGATGGTCTGCACGCCGATGAAGTCCGTTTTCACGACTCGCGCCAGGGTGCCCTTGCCGTTTTCCGCCCGTTCCAGATGGTCCGGGCGCAGCAGCACGTCCACCGCCTTCGAGGCGGGCACATCCACCCCCGGCGGCAGGGGAAAGCTGCCCAACTCCGTGCGCACCCGCTTGCCGGAAACTTCGCCCCGCATGAAACCCGACAGGCCGATGAAGGTGGCCACGAACCGGCTCTGGGGGGCATGGAACAGGTCGTCCGCGCTGCCCACCTGTTCCAGCTTTCCCTGGTTCATCACCGCGATGCGGTCGGCCATGTTGATCGCCTCTTCCTGATCGTGGGTGACCAGGATGGAGGTGGCGCCGGAGCGCTTGAGCACCCCCTTCACCTCCTCCCGGATGCGGTGGCGCAGGTTGGCGTCCAGATTGCTGAAGGGCTCGTCCAGCAGAATCAACTCCGGCCTTAAGGCCAGGGCCCGCGCCAGGGCCACCCGCTGCTGCTGCCCGCCGGAGAGCTCATGGGGGTAGCGTTGTTCCAGACCCTCCAGGCCGGTCAGGGCCAGCATTTCCTCCAGGCGGCTTCGGCGCTCCGCGCCGCTGAGCCTCGGCTCCGTATCCTCGTCGCGGTTGAGGGCGCGCTGCAGGGCGCGGAAGAAGCGCTCGGGAAAGGGGCGCTCCAGCCCGAAGAGCACGTTGCCCCTCACGGTGAGGTGGGGAAAGTTGGCATAGTCCTGGAAGACCATGCCGATCTTGCGCCGCTCCGGAGGCAGCACCCAGCCCGGGCGGCTGATCACGCGCCCGCCCTGGACGATCTGGCCTCCGTCCGGGGACTCGAAGCCGCAGATCAGCCGCAGCAGGGTCGTCTTGCCGCCGCCGCTGGGGCCCAGCACGTAGAGGATTTCCCCGGCGCGCACGGACAAATCGACCTCCTCGATCACCCAGCCGGTGTCCCGGAACCGCTTGTAGAGCCCCTGGATGTCCAGCACGGATGCGCCCGGCGGAGGGCTTGCGGAATTGACTCTGGTCGTGCTCATGGGAGGGCGATGTGATCGGTGCGTTCGGTGCGCGCGGTGCGGGCCAGCAGCAGGGCGAACAAGGGAAAGGTGACCCCGATCAGCAGCAGGGCCGCCGGCGCGGCCAGGGCGTAGTATTCCTCGCTGGTCTCGATCCAGATGCGCACGGCCAAGGTATCAAAGCCCAGGGGGCGCAGCAACAAGGTGGCCGGCAGCTCCTTCATGGAACTGACGAATATCAGCACCCAGCCGGTGACCAGCCCGGGGCGGATCAGCGGCAGCACCACCCGCAGCAGGGCGGAGTGAAAGGTGCTGCCCAGGGATCGCGCGGCCTCTTCCAGGTAGGGCTTCACCTGATGGAAGGCCGCCTCCTGGGCCTGCAGGCCCTCGGGCAGGAAGCGGATCAGGTAGGCCAGCACCACCGTGCCCACCGTGCCGTAGAGCGGGCCGATCAGGTGAATGGAGATGAACAGCACCCCCACCCCCACGATGGGCCCCGGCAGCACGTAGCCCGCATAGGCGCAGCGCAGATAGAGCTGGTAAAGCGGATCCCCGTAGCGGGTGGCCAGGTAGGCCACCGGCACGATCAGGAACACCGCCAAGGTGGCCGCGGCGGCGGATGCGGACAGGCTGTTGAAGGCATAACGGGGCAAATCCGCGGGCAGCCCCTCCAGCCGAATGCCCTCCACGCTCTTGAACAGCAGAAAGGCGACGACGATGCCCGTGGCGCTGCCGAACACCAGCAGAAAGTAAGACCAGATCAGCGCCGTGCGGCAGGGGCCGCAACGGCGGGCGGGGGCCCGGCGCAGGGCCCCGGAGGTCTGGTAATACCGGCTGCGGCTGCGGTTGCGGCGTTCCAGCCAGAACAGCGTCGCGCTGAGCCCGATCAGCACCAGGCACAGCATGGAGGCGCCCACGCGGTCCGTGCGCCCGGCCAACTCCAGGTAGATGGCACGGGTGAAGGTGGAAAAACGCATCATGGACACCGCCCCGAAATCGGCGAACACGTACATCACCGCCAGGAACAGCCCCGCCATCACCGCCGGGCGGTGCAAAGGCAGGGTGACGCGCAGAAATCGCCAGACGCGGGAGACCCCGTGAATCTGCGCCGCCTCGTCGAAGCTGGTGTTGTGGTTGGCCAGGGAGGCGCGCACCAGCAGGTACACGTAAGGATAGGTGGCCAGGCTGAGCACCATCACCACCGCCGGGAAGGCCCCGTAGAGCAGGGGCAGCCGGGCCTGGGGCCCCGCCACCAGCTGGGCCAGGGACTGGGCCCATCCGCCGGGCAGGAACAACTCCGTGTACACATAGGCCATAATGTAGGTGGGAACGCCCAGGGGCGTGGCCAGCAGCCAACTCCAGACGCCCTTGCCGGGAAAATCGTAGCGCGTCACCAGCCAGGCCAGGGAGGTGCCCAGCACCAGGGTCACCAGGGCCACCGCCGCGCCCAGCCCCAGGGTGTTGCCCAGCAGCACGGGCAGCCAGTTGGACCAGATGCGCGCCCAGTCATCGACCCCGGCCAGCAGGGCATAATAGACGATGTAGCCCAGGGGCAACACCATCAGCACGGAAATGCCCGCGCCCGCCAGGGTCATGCCCATGGGGCGGTGGTATTCGAACAGCCGCAGGGGCGCTGCCAGGATCGGTTGCCGCCGCATCTATTGCAGTCCTACGGAGCGGATCAGTTCCACGGCCAGGTCAATGTGCTCCGCCTTGAGTCCCTGGTGCACCGGCGCCAGGCGCAGCTTGCCGCGCGGAGGCAACAGGGGGTGGGTCGCCACCTCGCGGCTGACGGGAATCTCGAAATTCACTTCGGCGAACAGGCGCTGGCCCTTCGGGGAAAGCACGAAATCCACGAACTTCCGGGCGGCCCCCACGTGCTTGGCGTGCTTCAGGATGGCCAGGCCGGAGATGGTGGTGGGGGCTCCCGCGCCGTCCTGATCGGGAAAGACGATGCCCAGGGGCGCCTTCCCGTTTTTGCTGACGGCCCGATAGTAATAGTAATGGTTCACCAGTCCCAGGGCGATCTCCCCCCGCGCCACCGCCGAGACGATGGGGGTGTGCTTGGGAAAGACGTTGTGGCCGGCGTTGGCCTTGATCCCTGCCAGGAAGGCGCGCACCCTGGCCTCGCCGTGCTGGGCGATCATGGCGGCCAGCCCGCCCACGAAGGAGCCGTTGGTGCTCACCGTGATGCCCAGCTTTCCCCGCCAGCGGGGCTCGGCCAACTCGAGAATCGAGCGCACGGGGGGCTTTGCAAACAGGTCCGTATTGTACACGATGGCCCGCGCCCGCGCCGAGGCCCCGAACCACATGCGCTGTGGCCCCACGTAGCGCTCGGGGATGTGCTTGAGCATGGGCGAAGCATAGGGCTGCAACAGGCCCAGGCGGCGCGCCCGGTCCAGGGTGCCGGCGTAGTTGCTCATGAACACGTCCGCCGGCGTGCGCGCACCCTCCACCTGAATCCGCGCCAGCAACTGCCCGGCATTGGCCACCAGGGTCTGCACCTTGACCCCCGAGGCTTTGCTGAACGCCTGCGCCACCGGGCGGGTGAACTTCTCCCCGCGGCCGGAATAGATCACCAACGACTCCGCACCGGCCGGCCGGCCCGGCCCGCCCAGCAACAGCGCGGCGCCCACCAGCAAACCCACCGCCCACCGCCCACGGCACAAATGACGCGCCACATTCCTTATCGGCTTCATGGGATTTTCTCCTTACATTTTGATTATGAGACTAAATCTCAATTTAAAATATAACCAACGCTCCCACACTCCACACCCCTCGTCAAGGACTATTGTGCGTCTAATACGCCAAAAACATGCCTATATAGATGCGTCCTTAGGGGATTGACAGCCCTTGCCCGGGCGAGCCCGGCACAGGGAGTGCCTGCCGGGTGCGCGAGTTCAAATCCGCTAAAAATTAACGCAAATGAGACTTGTTCGCATCACATATTAGGCCCGGTTCGGAGGGAGTCTGGCCTGAGGACGCGGCGATGTGGCGTGCTGTCTACTGGGGCGCCTGCCTGCATTTGGAGCAGAGCCCGAAGATGCGCAGGGAGTGGTGGGTGTCCTGGAAGTCAAAGTTGGTGCAGATTTCCGCCTGCAGGGCTTCCAGCTTCTGGTTGTGGAATTCGATCACGTTGCCGCATTGGTTGCAGATGAGATGGTCGTGGTGCTCGCCCAGGTGGACGTGCTCGTAATAGGAACCTGAGCCGCCCAACTCCAGCTTTTCCACCAGCTGGCAATCCAGCAGCAACTCCAGGGTGCGGTAGACCGTGGCGCGCGAGACCCGGCTGCGGTTCGCTTTCAGCCGCAGCACGATCTCCTCGGCTTCGAAATGCCCGGTGCCGCTGAAGATCTCGTCCACCACCGCCTCCCGCTGCCGGGTCAGCTTGAGTTGCTTGCCCAGCAAAAAGGTGAGGAAGACCTCCTTTTC
>CBDUSX010000255.1:0-4631 GCA_965369935.1 uncultured bacterium | reverse complement strand
AACCGCATAGAGGAGCCGGATGGCATTCAGGGAAGTGGCGGGGCGCTACGACGGGCCGCGCCTGGAAGAGGAAATTCTGGAGTTCTGGCGCAAGGAGGACGTGTTCGCCAAGACCCTCGCCCTGTCCGAAGGGCGGCCGCTGTTCACCTTCAATGAAGGGCCCCCCACCGCCAACGGCATGCCCGGCATTCACCACGTGCTGGCCCGCACCTTCAAGGACATCTATCCCCGCTACCGCACCATGCGTGGCTTTCACGTGCCCCGCAAGGCGGGCTGGGACACCCATGGCCTGCCCGTGGAGCACGAGATCGAAAAGGAGCTGGGCATCTTCGACAAGCAGCGCATCGAGTCCGAGGTGGGGGTGGAGGCCTTCAACCGCATGTGCAGGGAATCGGTGATGCGCTACATCGGCGTGTGGGAAAAGATGACCGAGCGCATGGGCTTCTGGGTGGACATGGAGCACGCCTACTACACCCTGGACAACGGCTACATCGAATCGGTGTGGAACCTGCTCAAGCACATCTGGGACAAGGGGCTGATCGAGCGGGACTACAAGGTGGTGCCCTACGATCCCCGCATCGGCGCCACCCTTTCCTCCCACGAGGTGGCCCAGGGCTATCAGGAGGTTTCCGACCCGTCGGTGTTTCTGCGCTGCCGGATCGTGGGGGAGGAGAACACCTCCTTCCTGGTCTGGACCACCACCCCCTGGACCCTGCCCTCCAACGTGGCCCTGGCCGTCAATCCGGAAGTGGAATATGCCTACGTGGAGGCGGGCGGGGAAACCCTGGTGCTGGCCGCGGCCCTGGTGGATCGCGTCTTCGGGGATGCCCCGCACAAGGCCGGGCGCACGGTGAAAGGAAGCGAGCTGGCCGGGCTGCGCTACGAGCGCCTGTTCGACTACCTGCCCGTGGAGCAGGACGTCTGCGTGGTGCTGGAAGCCGCCTTCGTCAGCACGGAGGAAGGCACGGGCATCGTCCACATCGCGCCGGCCTACGGGGCGGACGACCTGGAGCTGGGCCGGGCCCATGGCCTGCCCGTGTTGCACGGGGTGGGGCTGGACGGAAATTTCCTGCCCGCCGTGGAGCCGGTGGCCGGGAAATTCTTCAAGGACGCCGATCCCATTCTGATGGACGAGCTCAAGGCGCGCGGCCTGCTGTTCCGCAAAGGGAAGCACGTGCACAACTACCCCTTCGGCTGGCGCACGGGCGACCCGCTCATCTATTACGCCAAGCACGCCTGGTACATCCGCACCACGGCGGTCAAGGAGCGCCTGATCGCCCTCAACCAGACCATCAACTGGGTGCCGGAGACCATCCGCGACGGGCGCTTCGGCAACTGGCTGGAAAACAACGTGGACTGGGCGCTCAGCCGGGAGCGCTTCTGGGGCACGCCCCTGCCCGTGTGGACGGACGGCGAGGGCGGCTTCATGTGCATCGGCTCGGTGAAGGAGCTGGAGGCGCTATGCGGGCGGGACCTGAGCGAGCTGGACCTGCACCGCCCGGCGGTGGACGAGGTCAGCTTCAAGCACCCGGAGACCGGCAGGGAGATGCGGCGCGTGCCGGAGGTGATTGACTGCTGGTTCGACTCCGGCGCCATGCCTTACGCGCAGTTGCACTATCCCTTCGAGAACCAGGAGCTGTTCGGCCGGACCTTTCCCGCCGACTACATCTGCGAGGCCATTGACCAGACGCGGGGCTGGTTCTACACCCTGCACGCCATCGCGGTGCTGGTTTCCGACACGGTGTCTTTTCGCAACTGCGTCTGCCTGAGCCACATCGTGGATCAGGACGGCAAGAAGATGTCCAAGTCCCTGGGCAACATCGTGGATCCCTACGACGTGTTCGACACCACCGGCGCGGACGCCCTGCGCTGGTACTTCACCGCCCGCGTGGCGCCGGAGGGCCAGAAGCGCATTTCGGTGGACATCATCGCCGACGTGGCGGGCACCTTCCTCAACACCTATTGGAACACCTATGCCTTCTTCGTCATGTACGCCAACCTGGACCAGGTGGAGCTGGGGCGCGAGGTGCCACTGAAAAAACGTCCGGAGATCGACCGCTGGGTGCTGGCCCTGCTGCACCGTACCGTGGCCATCGCCACCGAGGCCATGGAGAGCTACGACGCCAAGGGGGCGGGGGAGGCCATCGAGAGCTTCGTGGATCAGCTCTCCAACTGGTTCGTGCGCCGCAACCGGCGCCGCTTCTGGAAGTCGGAAGCCGGGGACGACAAGCAGGCCGCCTACCTGACCCTGTACGAGTGCCTGGTGACCGTCAACAAGCTGATGGCGCCCTTCATGCCCTTCATCGCCGAGGAGATGCACCGCAACCTCACCTGCTCTGTCAATCCCCAGGCCCAGGCCAGCGTGCACATGGAGCCCTGGCCCGAGGCGGACCCCGCGAAGCTGGACGACGCCCTCTGCGCCCAGGTGGGGGTGGTGCAGCGGGTGGTGGGGCTGGGCCGCGCGGCGCGTACGGCGACCGGCCACCGGGTGCGCCAGCCCCTGGCGAAAATGCTGGTGCGCGTGCCGGATACCGCCAGCGCGGAAGCGGTGGAGGCCAACCGGGCGCAAATCCTGGAGGAACTCAATGTCAAGGCGCTGGAATTCATCGCCCAGGACGCGGAGATCGTCACCTACCGCATCAAGCCCAACCTGCCCCGCATCGGCAAGCGCTACGGCAAGCTGATCCCCGCCATCCGCCAGGCCCTGCTGGAAGCCGGGGGCAGCCGCATCGCCGCGGCCGTGGCGCGGGGCGAAGGCTTCACCCTGGAGGCGGGCGGCGAGTCCCTCGCCTTCGAGGCCGAGGACGTGCTGGTGGAAACCACCGCTGCCGAGGGCTATGCCTCCGCCGAGGACGAGGGCTATCTGGTGGCCCTGGACACGCGCCTGGACGATGCGCTCGTGCGCGAGGGTCTGGCCCGCGAGCTGGTGCGCACGGTGCAGGACGCCCGCAAGCAGGCCAACCTCAACGTCTCGGACCGCATCCGGCTGAACATCCGCGGCAGCAAGGGCGTGCAGGACGCCCTGGCTGGCCACCGCGAGCTGATCATGGCCGAGACCCTGGCCACCGAATGGGCAGAGGACGGCGAAGCCGCCCAGTTCACCGTGGAGCGCAGCCTGGAGGACGAGTCCTGGGTGATCGGCCTGGCCCGCCAGCCGGGAGGATAGCGGGCGGCCGCGGGATTTCGCGGACGCAGCCGGCTGGACTTGGGAAAATCCGGCGTTCGCGCTATTCTTGCGGCGGAACCTCAACGATCTTGCAACGCCGGAGGCTTTTTCCCAGAGGGCCGGGGGGTGCCGTGGCACGTGACACAGGCAGTAATTCCGCCCATGGCGGCAAGGGCGGATCGTCCCCGCTCCAGACGGGATGGCGCTCGTTCTGCCGGAGCATCGTGCGGGTATTCTACCGCCGCATGGAGATGGACGGCCTGGAGCACCTGCCGAGCGAAGGGCCGGTACTGCTGTGCGCCAACCATCCCAGCGCGCTGGTGGACGCCGCGGTCATCCAGGCCGCCTGCCGGCGTCCCATCCATCCCCTGGCGCGCAGCGGACTGTTCCGCAATCCCCTGCTGCGTCCCCTGCTGGCAATCATGCAGGCCGTGCCCGTCTACCGCCGCGGCGACCCGGGCGCCGACCCGGCCCGCAACGTAGACTCCTTCGAAAGATGCTATCGGATGTTCGCGGCGGGGGAGGTGCTGTTGATCTTTCCCGAGGGGGCCAGCCATCACCAGCCCCGGCTGCTCGCCATGAAGACCGGCGCCGCGCGGCTGGCCCTGGGGGCGTTGGAGCGCAACGGATCGGCGCCGGCCGTGGTGCCTATCGGGCTCAACTTCAGCGACGTGGGGCGCTTCCGCAGCAGCGTGCTGGTGCTGGCCGACCGCCCGGTGCCCGTGGAGCGGCGGGCCGGGGAATCGCCGGAAGATGCCGCCGTGCGCATCACCGGGGACATCCAGGCCGCCCTGGGCCGGGTGACCCTGAACCTCGACAGTTGGGACGATCTGGACCTGCTGCGCAGGCTGGAGCGCTTCTTCACCCTGAGGCGTGGCAAGTACCGCCGCCGCAATCTCAGCCAGCGCTTCCGCTCCCTGCAAAAACTGATTGACGCCCAGCAGCGCCTGCGCCGCCAGGCGCCGGGACTGGTGGAGCGGGTGGCGCAGAGCCTGCGGCAATACGAGAAGCTCTGCGAGCGGTTCGGCGTGCACGACTACCATCTCACCGTGCGCTACACGCCGGGCGTGGTGACGCGCTTCGTCGTGCGCAGCCTGGCCATTTTGCTGCTGGCCCTGCCCCTGGCGGCGTGGGGGTCGCTCAACTCCGCCGTGCCCTACGTGCTGACGGGCTGGCTGGCGGTGCGGGTGGCGAAGGACCGCTACGAATACGACACGGCGAAAATCCTGCTGGGAATGCTGTTCTTCGGCTTGTTCTGGGGCTCGCAGACCGCGGTGGCGTTCACTCTCTGGGGTGCGCTGGCCGCCGCGCTTTATGCCGCCACGCTGCTGCCCAGCGCGGTCGTCGGACTCTACGTGCGCCGGGAGCGCGAGCGAATCTGGGACAACATCAAGGTGTTCTTCCTGTTCATCCGCAAAAAGGAAGTGCGGGAGTTGATGGAAGTGAAGCGGGGGGAGTTGGAAAA
>CBDUSX010000254.1:0-4638 GCA_965369935.1 uncultured bacterium | reverse complement strand
GCCGTGCGGCGGGGCGGGTGTGCCATTCGCCATCTGCCGCACACCCCCACCCTAATCCTCCCCCGTCAAGGGGGAGAGGACGGATCGCCCAACATCTTCGCCAGAACGGGGTGCGGGGGCCTTGGCCCGAGCCGGTCTCTAATAATTCGCCAGCCATAGGGCGAGCCCGATACTCAAGGAGAGTCCTATGGAAATCTTGAAGAAGTCCCTGGTCAAAACAGGAAAAACCGACTTCAACGGTTTCCCTCGATTGTGAAGCTTGTAGACGGCAACTTCCCTACCGCAGAGCAGGCCCACAAATACCCAGGTGGTGGAAACCGGAAAGTGGCTGTATTCCTTCAAAATCAGAAGCACCGCACCGTACACAAGATTGATCAGTGTCGCCGAGCGAACATAGCGCGCGCCGCTCTTACTAAGAATTATTTTCTGAATTTCTCCGCCCCTGCGGTAAAAAATGATCGCAAGGCATCCCACGGTGACCACAAGCACGAATAGGAGTTGGTTGAAACTCATCTGCCTGGGCAGAAAGACCGCAATGTTGGCCATGTCGTGACTTAACCATACCGACCACAACCACCCCGTCAGCGCCCACTGTGCGATCTTCCACCTTCTGATGTGGGATATGTCCGTAACCGGCTGGTGTTCGTTGATGAATCGGATCAGGATGATCCACACCACATAGGCGATTAGCGCGCCCAGCGCATAACCCGCGATGGTCTTTACCAGCATTTTCTGCAGTACGGGCGCATCGGAAAAAAAGGAGAGCACAAAAAACGTGGTGCTTACCGGAATGCCGAAGCGAGTCAGGATCAGCAGCAGAATCGGCGCCGCCGCGTGATACCATTGGAAAATCTCGGGCTGGGGAATACTTGTCAGCCGCCCGTAGGAAATGTCGCCATCGTTGACAACCCAACTGTAGCCCAACGTAAGGACCAAAACCGAGGAGGCCGCCAACCACAGTTTGTACCATTTTATATTTCGATTCGAACTCAGGAACGTCCCCAAAGTTTGAATACTGTCGTTCGATGTGACGGCATACGCGGACAAAATAAATCCGCCAATCATAAAGACGAAGCTGGCATCCATCATCATCCGGCATTACCCAAATTTGAAATTACGGCAAAGCCCCACCGCGAAGACGTTGGGTGTGCCCAACATCTTCGCCAGAACGGGGGGCTGCAACATAGCGAGTCTCGCGTTGCTTCCCCCGCTTTATTCCGCACCTTGGCCCGGCTCGGTGGCGTTGACCAGGGCGGCCATGTTGCCGTAGGGGTGCTTGTTGTCCAGCATAAGTTGATGGGCTTCGCCGATCTCGTCGAAGGAATAGGTGTGGGACAGGCAGGGGTCTATCTTCCTGTCGGCCACCAGCTGGTTTACCGCGGCGGCCTGCTCGTCGTTGGAAAGATGGCTGCCCTGGAAGCGTTTCTGGCGCATCCAGTGGTAGCGCAGGTCCATGGTGATGTTGTAGCCGGTGGTGCCGGCGCAGATCACGATCAGCCCGCCGGTGGCGCAGAGGAAGCCCGAGGTGGGCAGGGTGGCCTCCCCCGGATGCTCGAACACGATGCGTGGGCTGACGCGCTCCCCCACCGCCTCCCAGAGGGCCTTGCCGAAGTCCCGCGCGCCTTTTGCCCAGGCGCCGTAATCGGGGCTTTCCGTGTCCGGCATGGGGCCCCAGTGGGAGAAGTCCTTGCGGTTGATGACGCCCACCGCCCCGTGGTCGAGACAGAACTGGCGCTTGGCCTCATCGGACACCACGGCCACGGGCCGCCCGCCCTGGGCCGCGGTGATTTGCAGGGCCATGCTGCCCAGGCCGCCCGCCGCGCCCCAGACCAGCACCACGTCCCCCGGCTCCACCACGTTGGGCGGCCAGCCCATCAGCATGCGGTAGGCCGTGGAGGCGCAGAGCAGGTAGCAGGCCGCGGCCTCCCAGGTCAGGTGCCTGGGCTTGGGCTGGCACTGGTGGGCTTGGGCGCGGGCGAACTGGCAGTAGCTGCCGTAGTTGGTCTGGTAGCCCCAGATGCGCGTGCTTTCCGCCAGCATGGGGTCCTTGCCCGCCAGCACCCACGGGTCGTCCGGCTCCCACCAGCCGGAATGCACCACCACCTCGTCGCCGGGCTTCACGTTGCTCACCTTGTCCCCCACCGCCCAGACGATGCCCGAGCAGTCGCTGCCGCCGGCGTGGAAGTCCTCCGGCTCGCCGCGCTTCTGGCGTTCGGCGATCACGTCCACCGGCGTGCCCAGGGCGGCCCACACGTTGTTGTAGTTGATGCCCGTGGCCATCACGTAGACCAGCACGTCCTGCTCCCCGATTTCGGGGCAGGGGATCACCTCGCGCCGCCAGGCGTCCCTGGGCTGGCCGAAGCGCTCCTGACGCACGGTGAAGGCGTGCATCTTCTCCGGCACATCTCCCAGCTTTGGCTGCTCGCCAAGCTCTGCTATTTCCATTGCTCCTCGCATAGGTAAGTGATTGCGCCTGAGGGGGCCTTTCCAGGCTGGCACGAATCCTTGCAGGAACGCGGCGGAAAATCAATGCGGGCAACGCCGGGGAGGAGTACCCCGCCGTATTCCTCACGCAAAGCATGTCCTGAGCTTGTCGAAGGGGCGCAAAGGCGCGAAGGGGGGTGAAACGCTGCGAGGGAAATGCAAGGCACGGGCGCTTCGCGAAGCGCCCCTACGGAATTGGATAATGATTGTATGTGCGGGCAGAGACGCCTGCCCTTCCGCACGTTCCATGGGGTCGTCATTCCCTCCCCCTTTGACGGGGGAGGGTGCAGGGTGGGGGTGATCACAAATCGATGGAGACGGGAATGGGGGGTGAAGCAAAAAACAATCCCGCCGGGTTTGTGGTAAAAGCGGAACGAGCCACCCCCTGCATCCATCACCCTGCATTTCCTCAGCCCAGCCATGGCCCAATTCGCCCCAAGCCGCCGCAGGCCGCCTGCCTTGTCTTCACGGCGGGGTGCGCCGCCCCTGGGGGCGTTGGTGGGGGTGGTGGCCCTGAGTCTGTTCCTGAGCGGCTTTTGCGGCATCATCTCCGAGTTGTCGCTGTTCAATCTGGCCGAGGGGCTGCTGGGCGGCACCAACGCCAACCTCACCTACACCATGGGGCTGATGATGTTCGCCATGGGCCTGGGCTCCGCCTTCACGGCCCACCGCTGGCTGCGCGAGGTGAGCGTGGAGCTGTTCATCGCGGTGGAATGCGCGCTCTCCGCCCTGACCATGATTTCCGTGGCGGGGATATACCTGCTGGCCGGCTGGCTGCCCGGCTCGGCGGCGCTGTGGATTTGGACCGTCAGCCCGCTGGTGGGGCTGCTGGTGGGGCTGGAGATTCCCATCGTGCTGCGCATCAACGAGGTGCTGGGACTCAGGCTGAGCCTCAACGCGCCGCTCGTGATGGCTCCGGACTACTTCGGGGCCCTGGCCGCCTTCGTGCTGTTCACCTTCCTGCTCCTGCCGTCGCTGGGCCTGGGGCAGGTGGCCTGGCTGGGGGGTGTGCTCAACCTGGCCGTGGCCGGGCTGGTGGCGCTGATGTTCCGGCGTCATCTGCGCCGCCCCCTGGCCGTGCTGGGGGGCGTGGGGGCGCTGCTGGCGCTGGCGGCGGGGCTGGGCTGGCGCATGCCCCAGCTGATGGCCTTCGCCGAACAGTTGCACTACCGCGACGGCATCGCTTGGGCGCGGGAGACGCCCTACCAGCGCATCGTCGTCACCGACAAGCAGCGCCCCGGCAATCCGGCCTACAGCCAGCGCGAGCCCCGCGGCAACAACCTGGCGGAGGAGGGGGCGCACGTGCTGCGCGAGGTCAGCGGGCGTCATTCGGCTTATTGCGCGGAGGACATCCGCCTGTACATCAACGGCGGCCTGCAATTTTCCACCTGCGACGAGCACCGCTACCACGAAATGCTGGTGCATCCCGCCGTGAGCCTGGCCCCTCCCGCGGGTGCGGGAGGCTCCCGGCGGGCGCTGGTGCTGGGTGGCGGCGACGGGCTGGCCGTGCGGGAGTTGCTCAAGTACCGGGATATCGCCGTGCAACTGGTGGAACTGGACCGGGCGATGGTGGGGTTGTTCCGGGACGATGCCCGCTTCAGCCGCCTCAACGGGGGCGTACTGAAAGACCCGCGGGTGAAGATCACCGTGGGGGACGCCTTCCGCTTCCTGCGGGAAAACCGCGGACGCTACGAGGTGATCCTGATGGACTTCCCCGATCCCCATCAGACCGGCACGGCGCGCCTGTACAGCACCCAGTTCTTCCGCTTCGCCGCGCGGGCCCTGGCGCCGGGGGGCGTGCTGGCCACCCAGAGCATGTCCCCCCTCTTTCACCCGCGCGCCTTCCTGTCCGTGCGCAAGACCATGGAGGCCGCCGGCCTGCGGGTGGTGTCCCTGCAGGTACCCATGCTGACCTTCGAGCACTGGGGCTTTCAGGTGGGTACGCTCGATCGCAGCGCGGCGGACATGCGGGCGCGCCTGGAGGAATTCCGCCCGGTGGTGCCCACGCGCTACCTCAACCGCCAGGCCGTGCAGGCCGCCTGGCGCTGGGGCAAGGAGTTCGCCGCGGACGGGGCGGACGTGCCCGTCAACGACCAGTTCACCCTGCCCCTGCCGGGCCTGTACCGGGAAACCCTGCGGCGCTGAGGGGCGGGA
>CBDUSX010000253.1:0-4692 GCA_965369935.1 uncultured bacterium | reverse complement strand
GGCCCCAACACACCAACCGCCTGGCCGGGGAAAAGAGCCCCTACCTGCTGCAGCACGCGCACAACCCGGTGGACTGGTTTCCCTGGGGCGAGGAGGCCTTTGCCAGGGCCGCCGAGCAGGACAAGCTGCTGCTGGTGAGCATCGGCTATGCCACCTGCCACTGGTGCCACGTGATGGAGCGGGAGTCCTTCGAGGACGAGGAGACGGCCCGCTTCCTCAACGAGCATTTCGTGGCCGTCAAGGTGGACCGGGAAGAGCGGCCCGACGTGGACAAGATTTACATGGACGCGATCCACGCCCTGGGCCAGCAGGGCGGCTGGCCCCTCAACATGTTCACCACCCCGGACGGCCGCCCCGTGACCGGAGGCACTTATTTTCCCCCCAGCCCCGCCCACGGCCGCAAGAGCTTCCGCGAGGTGCTGGAACTGCTGCTGGACGCCTGGCGCAACAACCGTGAGGCCGTGCTGGAAAATGCCGGGCTGCTGACCCGCCACCTGCAGGAGCAGGGGGGGCTCAAGAGCCCCGGGGGGCGGCGCTGGGACTATGGCGCCATCGAAACCGCGGCGGAAATGTACGCCCGCGCCTTCGACCGGAAGGACGGCGGCTTCTCCCTCCAGCCCCAGAACAAGTTCCCCCCCAGCATGGGGCTGCTGCTGCTGCTGCGCCACCATGCCCGCACGGGCGATGGGCCGGCCCTGGAGATGGTGGAGGTGACCCTGAAGAAGATGGCCGCGGGAGGCATCTACGATCAGCTGGGCGGCGGCCTCAGCCGTTACAGCACCGACTACCGCTGGCTGGTGCCCCACTTCGAAAAGATGCTCTACGACAACGCTCTGTTCGCCCGGGCGCTCACGGAAACGTTCCTGGTCACCGGCAAGCCCGTCTACCAAGCCTATGCGGAGGACGTGCTGGCCTACGTGCTGCGGGACATGACCTCTCCCGAGGGCGCCTTTTACTCGGCGGAGGACGCCGACTCGGAGGGCGCGGAAGGCAAGTTCTACGTGTGGACGCCCGCCGAGGTGGAGGCCTTGCTGGACGAGGCCGACGCCCGCTGCGCCATGGCCTACTGGGACATCACGCCCCAGGGAAACTTCGAGGGCGCCTCCATCCCCAACGCCCCGCGGCCCCTGGCCCAGGTGGCCGAAGCCCTGGGCATCCCCGCGGACGAGTTGGCCGAGCGCCTGCAGCGCGCGCGGGAAAAGCTGCTCGAGGCCCGCGGCGCGCGGGTGAGGCCCCTGCGCGACGACAAGATTCTCACCTCCTGGAACGCCCTCATGATCTCCGCCTTCGCGCGGGCGGGACGGGCCTTCGGCGATGCCGCCTACGTGGAGGCCGCGGCCACGGCCGCGCGCTTTATCCTGGACCACCTGAAGGACGGCTCCGGGCGGCTGCTGCGCCGCTACCGGGAGGGCGAGGCCCGCTTCAAGGCCTATCTGGTGGATCACGCCCAGCTTGCGGTGGCCTGCCTGGACCTGTACGAGGCCTGCCACGACCCCGCCTTTTTCGAGGCGGCGCTGGGGCTGATGCGCGATGTCAACCGGCTCTTCCGCAACGAGGACGGCCCCTATTTCGACACGGGCAGCGACGGGGAGGAACTGCTCACGCGCAACATGGACGGCTACGACGGCGTGGAGCCTTCCGGCAATTCCGCCGCCGCGGAGGCGTTCCTGCGCCTGCACGCTTACGGCGTGCGGGAGGGCTTCGAGGAGGACGCCCTGCGCATCTTCGCGGGCTTTCACGAGCATCTGGGGGGCGCCGGGGTGAGCTTCTCCGCCATGCTGGGCGCCCTGGCCCTGCATCTCGATCCTCCGCGCGAGGTGGCCATAGTGGGCGATCCAAACCACGCGGAAACCCGCGCCATGCTGGAGCTGCTCGCCACAAGCTTCCGCCCGGACGTGGTGACCGCCTTTGCCGCGCCGGAGCATGCGGAGCGGGCCGCCGCCGTGATCCCCCTCCTTGCGGGGCGGGACGGCGCCGGCGGAAAGGACGGCAAGCCCACCGCCTGGGTCTGCCGCGACATGGCCTGCCAACTGCCTGTCCACAGCGCCGCGGAGCTGGAAGCCCAACTGGCGGAGTCTTAAGGGCGCTATGATGGCGCGGCCTGAACACCACTCGTCTTAACGAGGTCCGGCTTTCATCCCCATCTAGCCGAATACGCATCGAAGCGGGTGAGTCTGGTATAATTTACCTGTGGACATTGACAGGATCGCCTTGATATAAAACGGTCAGCGGATCATGGATGATCTAAACAGCGAGGAGGGAGCTATGGAAGGCAAATCCGAAGAAAGATTTATTATCTGCACTTTCTCCTCCGGGATGTTTGAAGGGGAATTTGCCATTGAGTTAGATATCCGCGGAACTGTTTTGTCGCTGTTTGCCAGCCGGGACGATTTGGAAATTATCAATGAGAAGGAGGGAAAGGGGAAATTGCGCGTCACAATTTGGGATGAAGCCAAAGGGCTGATTGCGTTGCCGTCTGAAACCCTCGAACAGGGGCGGCGCTATTTACGATATCCAATCGACCAACTTCTTTCGGCATGATCCTCAGCAACACCGCGATTCTTCAGGCGATCAAGGCTGGGCGGCTGAAGATTGGTGATTTGTCTGGCGATGAAGATCCGGGGCAGCCGCCCTTTAACACATCCTCCGTCGACCTGCATTTAAGCGAACAGATCAGCGTGCTAAAAGGCGCCCCAGCCGCTCTTGATCTAAGGAACTCGGGGATTTCCAAATTTCTTTCTGACAATTCTGATTCCTTTACAGCAACCCCCGAACAACCATTCACGCTTAAACGGGGACAATTTGCCCTGGGGATTACAGCTGAAAAAATCATTCTTCCTATTGTTTCTGGCCAACCCGCATACGCGGCTAGGGTGGAAGGGCGAAGCTCCATTGCCCGTTGTGGCGTGCTAATTCATTTCACTGCACCCACGATACACGCGGGTTTCCCCGGCCCAATTACGCTTGAACTCGCAAACCTAGGGCCTATCAACTTTCTCTTGTATCCGGGTTTAGCAATCTGTCAGTTGATAGTTGAGGAAGTAAAGGGCGACGTCGTGCCAACCGAAATTCAGTTCGGGAGCCAAACGACGCCAACGGGCCTATAATAGAATCCCACCCAAGTTACAGCTTTTTGCTAGAGTCTCTTTCGCCAAGTTGACCGCTCCCGCCAAAGGCGCAAAAAGCCCCGCATTCGTGCTGAATTCAAATTAGGATACTACCCTTCCCCGCCCTCCCTTGCGGGCCGGCGCGCTTCGGTGCACAGTGGGGACTTGCCATTCCGTGCATTTGAATCCTGCTAGGGAGCCGATAGGTGAACGACAGGTCCTTGTGCTTTCATTCCGCGGTGGAACTGGCCCGCATGATCCGGGAAAAGGAGGCCTCCGCCGTGGAGGTGATGGAGGCCCATCTGGCGCAAATCGAGCAGGTCAACCCCAAGGTCAACGCCGTCGTGACCCTGGTGGCGGAGCAGGCGCTGGAACAGGCCCGCCGGGCGGACCAGGCGCTGGCCAAGGGCGAGGCCGCCGGGCCCCTGCACGGCCTGCCCGTGGGCATCAAGGACATGGACCTCACCGCGGGCATCCGCACCACCTTCGGCTCGCGCATCCACCAGGACTTCGTGCCCGAACACGACGATCTGATGGTGGAGCGCTTCAAGGCGGCGGGGGCCATCGTGGTGGGCAAGACCAACACCCCGGAGTTCGGGTCCGGCTCCCAGACCTTCAACGAGGTGTTCGGGGAAACCCTCAATCCCTACGACCTTGGAAAAACCTGCGGCGGCAGCAGCGGCGGCGCGGCGGTGGCCCTGGCCACGCGCATGCTGCCCATCTGCAGCGGGGGCGACCTGGGCGGCTCCCTGCGCAATCCGGGCAGCTTCAACAACGTGGTGGGCTTCCGCCCCTCCCCCGGGCGCGTGCCCACCTGGCCCGCCAAATTGGGCTGGTCGGGCCTGTCGGTAAGAGGGCCCATGGGCCGCACGGTGGCCGACGTGGCCTATCAGCTGAGCGCCCTGGCCGGGCCGGACGACCGCGCCCCCATCTCCATCGCGGAGCCGCCGGACATCTTCGCCCGGCCTCTGGAGCGTGATTTCTCCGGGGTGCGCATCGCCTGGAGCCGCGACCTGGGGCGCTATCCCGTGCTGCCGGTGGTGAACGAGGTGATTGACGCCAGGCGCGGCGTGTTCGCGGAACTGGGCTGTGAGGTGGCCGAGGCCCACCCGGATTTCAGCGGGGCCGACGAGGCCTTTCAGGTGCTGCGGGCCTGGAGCTATTCCATCACCCGGGGCGAGGAGCTGGAAAAGCACCGGGAGTTGATGAAGGACACGGTGATCTGGAACACGGAGCAGGGGCTGGCCCTGGACGGCCCCACCGTGGCACGGGCCGAGGCCACCCGCACGGAAATCTACCACCGGGTGCGCGAATTCCTGGAGGATTACGAGTTCCTGGTGCTGCCGGTCTCGCCGGTGCCGCCCTTTCCGGTCGAGCAGCGCTACGTCGCCGAGATCAACGGGGTCGGGATGACCACCTACATTGACTGGATGGCGCTCTGCTACACCATCACCCTCACCGGCCTGCCGTCCGTCTCCGTGCCCTGCGGCTTCACGCCGGAGGGGCTGCCCGTGGGCGTGCAGATCGTGGGGCGGCGCCTGCGCGACTTCGACGTGCTGCAACTGGCCCACGCCTTCGAGCAGGC
>CBDUSX010000252.1:0-4718 GCA_965369935.1 uncultured bacterium | reverse complement strand
CAGGTCGCCGCGCCGCGGCTGGCCCCCCTGCAATTCGGCAGCCTCACCGCAAACCCGGCCACCATGCAATGGAGCGAATTTTCCCACGTCGGCGCCGTGATCGCCAAAGGCGAGCAGACCGCCGAAATCAATGGAGTCTCACTCCCTGCGGGGGAGGGCGACTCTAACGCGCAGGGAGTGCAAGTCCGCAAGGTGTGGGAATCCTTTTCCCTGGGCGCGGAAATCGCCAGCCTCGAATTCGAAATCGGAAATTCGACTGACGGATTTAGAAACACCGACATTTCGGTGTTCAACGCCGGACTCGCTTTCCGCGTGGGGGAATCGGTGACCCTGGGTCTGGCGGTGGAAAAAACAGACATTGACGAGAGCAGATTCGACCCCGCCGCGACGCCCCCGGCGACACAACAGTCATTTGAACTTTCGCTTACCCTGGCCGGCATTTCCGTGCGCCTGGGCGAGGTGTATTTCGTCGGCGCTGCGCTGGGCAAGGAGACCGTGACGGCGGATTTCCTGCCCAACGAGCTGGACCGCAACGTCATACGGCTTGGTGTGGGCCTGAGCACCGGCATGAGGGACCCGGAAGAGCGGGCCGATGCCGAAGCCACCCGGTTTCAGGTGCATCTGGAGGTCTTCCGGGAGGTGCGCGACCCTTTTGAGATCGGACCCGTGGCGAGGAGTTCGGACACGACAACCGACGGATTCGTCGCCGAGTTGCTGTGGGGCTCGATCATCCTCGGATTCAAGGGCACCACCAAAACGGAGGAGGAAATTGACGGTGCGGGCGTGAAAACCGGGGACACGGAAAGCAGGGAAGGGGAAATCACTATAGGCTGGGTGCCCGAAAAAGGCCTCTCCCTGCTCATCAGCCTGAGCAAGCAGGAAATCGAAGACAAGCTGAGTCCCGCCACCGCCGAAGGGAACTCCATCGTGCTCGGGGTCGGCTACGTGTTCTAGGGATGCAGGCATCCGCCGGGGGAGCGGTTTTACCGGCGAAATTCAAGCGAAGGGAAATCGAGATGTTGCGTCTGCTAAGTTTAACCGTGCTGGCCGTGCTGGCCGCCACCGGCGCCGCGCAGGCGCAGGTCGCCGCGCCCATGCTGGCCCCTCTGGCCTTCGGCACCATCACCGCCAACCCGGCCACCCTGCAGTGGGCCGGGTATTCGTTCGTGGGCGCCGCCCTTGGGCGCGGTGACAAGACCGCCGAAAAGGGCGGAGCCGCCGACCCCGCGGAAGAGGGCGACTTCGAAGTCCGGCTGCTGCAGGGCCGCGCGGTGGGGGAGTTCTTCTCCGCCGGGTTTGAATTCGCCAAGGCGGAGGAGCACCTGGGAAATTCCGCCGTCGGCAGCAAGGATACCGAATTCTCGATCCTGCGGGCAGGCTTCGCCTTTCGCATCGGGGAACAACTCGCCCTGGGCCTGGGAATCGAAAACCTCAACCTGAAGGATTCCGCCTCCACCGTCGAGGCGGATTTTTCCCTGCCCCTGGCAGGGGTTTCCGTCCGCCTGGCCGACGTGTTCTTCCTGGGGGCGGCCGCAGGAAAGGAAAACCTGGAGGCCAACGTGCTCCCCAATGAGGTTGACCGTAACGTCATCCGCTACGGTGTCGGCCTGCGCACGGGAGACCGGAAGGCAGGTGCGGAGGCGGCCAGGATTCAGGTGCACCTGGAGGCCTGGCGGGAAACGCGCGAGGCGTTTGAGCTGGGACCCGCGGACAAGCTCTTCGAGACGGAAAGCAACGGCTTCGTGGCCGAATTGCTGTGGGGTGCGGTTCTGATCGGCTTCCATACCAGCACCGTGACAGAGAAAGAACTCAACGCGGGGGTCCCGGAAGAGGACGAGACCAGGGACGCAGGCATTATGCTGGGTTGGGTGCCCGGACAAGGGCTGCTGCTGACGCTCAACCTGAGCCGGGAGGAAAGAGAAGAAAAATTGCCGGATCCCACAGCCTCCGACGAGCGGAAATCCGTCACTCTGGGCGTGGGCTACGTTTTTTAGGGATGCGGGCAGCCACCTGGGCGGCGGTTTATGCCCCCTCTTTCAACTGGGTGACGCTGTAGGTGGTCATCGGGTTGTGAAAGCCCTTCAGGGCCAGCTCCCCCGCCGGCGCCGCCTCCACCAGATCCTCCACCACCGCATGCACCCTCTGACTGATGAGAATCTGGCCCCCCTCGGCCTGATCGCACAGGCGCGCCGCCAGATTGGTGACGGGCCCGATGGCGCCATAGTCCACCCGCCCCTCGAAGCCGATCATGCCCAAGGTGGCATAGCCCCGGGCGATGCCGACCCCAAAGTCCAGCTGGTGCCCCTGTTTGCGCCACTTGCCGCCGAGGCCGTCCATTTCCTCGCGCATGGCCACCGCCATCCGCACGGCGCGCGCCGAATGGTCGCTGACGGGCTGGGGATCGTTGAAGAACACCATCAGCCCGTCTCCGGTGAAGCGCTCCAGAGTGCCCTCGAACCTGGAGATCAATCCACCCATGGCCGTGTGGTAAATCCTCAGCACTTCCATCACCTCTTCCGGCTCCACGGACTCGGAAAACGCCGTAAAGCCCCGTAAGTCGCAGAACACCACGGTGATCTCCTCGCGGTGGCTCTGCAACACCTGCTCCGCCCCGGAGGAAAGCAGCGCCTCGGCCAACTGGGGCGAGAAGAAGCGCTTCAGGCGCCCCACGCGCTCCAGCTCGGAAAGCTGGGCCTCCACCCGCTGCTCCAGGGTGCGGTTCCACTCGGCCAGTTCCTTCGACTGCGCTTCCAGCCTCCGGGCCTGCTCCTGCACCTGGTCGTGCAGCCCCTTGATGCGCAGCATGGACTTGACCCGCGCCACCAGCGCGGCCTGGTCCACGGGCTTGGTCAGGTATTCCTCCGCCCCCGCCTCCAGGCCGGCCACCACGTCTTTCGTGTCGGCCTTGGCGGTGACCATGATGATCGGCATGTAGGGCAGGGAGTCGTCCCCCTTGAGGCGCTGGCAAACCTCGATCCCGCTCATTTTGGGCATCATCACGTCCAGCAGCACCAGGTCCGGCTGCTCGGCGCTGACCATGGCAAGCGCCTGCTCGCCGTTTTCGGCCAGGATGACGTCATAGCCGTGGACGGCCAGACGGGTCTGGAAGATGTCCCTGTTGATGGGCTCGTCGTCCACAACCAGGATCCGCGGTGGCTCCCTCATCTCCCCGTCCTCTCCCCGCCTGATGCGGCCGGCGGTCTCATGCCAGGTTCTCCTCCACCTTCACCAGCAACGTGCGGGGGCTGTAGGGCTTGGAGACGTAATCGTCGCAGCCGGCCTCGTAGGCCTTCCTGTCGTCCCCGCTGAGGGCATAGGAGGTCACGGCGATGATGGGAATCGCCTTGAGCTCCTCGAAGCTCTTGATTACCCGCGCCACCTCGTAGCCGTTCAGGTCCGGAAGCTGAATGTCCATCAGGATCAGGTCGGGCCGGTGCTCCTTCGCCATGCTGATCCCCTCCTCCCCCGTGACCGCCTCCAGGATCTCGTAGCCCCGGCTGGTCAGCAGGTCACGCACGATGCGCCGGTTGTCTTCCTGGTCTTCAACCACCAAGATTCTTTTGCTCATGATCCTTCTCGCTGATGGTCTTGCGGATGGGCAGGGAGACCCGGAACGTGGAGCCCTCCCCCGGCACCGATTCCACCCAGATGCGGCCGTCGTGCATCTGGACGAATTTCTTGGCGATCGCCAGGCCGAGCCCCGTCCCCCCCAGGTTTCTGGTGTCCGTGTTGTCAGCCTGCTGGAACTCGCCGAAAATGCTCTCCTGATCCGCCTCGGGGATGCCGGGCCCCGTATCCGTCACCGCGAGCAGGTAGGCTCCGTTGGCCGCGCTGACCTCGAGCACCACGCTGCCCTCTTCGGTGAACTTGATGGCGTTGCCGACCAGATTGAGCAGCACCTGGGTGATCCGTTGCTCGTCCCCATGCCCCATGGGTAAGTCCGGGGGCACCTTGACCTTCAGGTCGAGCTGCTTTTCCGCGGCCAGGGATTCCACCGCCGTAAAGACGGTCTGCACCACCTCGGACATGGAGTAATTTTCGAAGGACAGGGAAAGCTGCCCGGCCTCGATTTTGGAGAGGTCCAGCACGGCGTTGATGAGGCCCAGCAGGTGCTTGCCGCTGATCTGCACGCGGTCCAGCACTTCGCGCACCTTCTCGGGCACGTCGCCGTAGATGTTGTCCAGAATCAGCTCGGTATAGCCGAGGATCGCGTTGAGGGGCGTGCGCAGCTCGTGGCTCATGTTGGCCAGGAACTGGGACTTGTGCTTGCTGGCGATTTCCAACTCCACGCCGCGTTCCTCGATTTCCCGGAACAGGCGCGCGTTCTGGATGGCCAGGGTGGACTGGGTGGCGAAGGTCTGGAGCAGGTTCACCACCTCTTTTTCGAACTCTCCCTTCTGCTTTCGCCAGACCACCAACCCACCCATGATACGCTGCTCCGCCAGCAGCGGCACGGCCAGCAGTGAATTGAAGCCCGCGTCCCCCAGAACAGAGCGCGCCTGAGGAAGTAACTGAGCCCGCTCATCCAGGATGTCGGGCACCTGCACCGGCGCCTGAATCTCCGCCGCCTTGCCCATCGCGCCCTCCCCCAGCCGGATTGGCGTGGCCTGCAACGAATCCGTCAGTTCCGCGGGCGCCTGATGGGCCGCCCTTTGGGAGAACACGCCTGCCTGCTCGTCGTACTCGTAGATCACCCCCCCGCTTGCCTTGGAGATTTG
>CBDUSX010000251.1:0-4731 GCA_965369935.1 uncultured bacterium | reverse complement strand
CCGCCGTCTCCTCCCCGGCCGCGCCACCCATTCTGGAGGAGCGTCCGCCGTTGCGGGCAGGCGAGCCTCCGGCCGTCATTGAGGCGGCCCCGGCAACCCCTCCGGAAGCGGAGCGCCGCGGCGTGGAGCACACAACCGCGGGGCCGCCGGAGGATATCTCCCGCCGCACCCCCATGGAACAGGCAATCGCCTCGGAATCCGGCGCAGACCAAGGGGAATCTCCGGCATGGCGCCGCGCCGCCAAGGCTCCCCTGCCCGGCTATGAGGAGCCCGCAACCGGAGACCCGGAGTCGTATCGAAACGCCGGCTTGGCACCGGAAGCTTCTCCTTCCGAAGCCCGGCGGGCGGCTGCCGAGGGAAGCGGGAGAGGAAAAAGAGCCGGCGCCGTCAGAGGCAGACGCGCTGAAAAACGAGCCTCGTATGGCGGAGCGGAAGCGGAAAAGCCGCCCGTTGCAGAGACCCCCGCCACTGAAAGAGGTGCGGCGAAAACCGAGGCGGATCATTCCGATGATCGCCCCTCCGGGAAAGTGGACAGGGACGAGGGGATGCTGGAGGCATCCACACCCTTCCCTCGTGGGGAGGAGCCAGACGCCCGGCACCGGGAATCGCCTCATGCGGCGGCAGGGGAACAGGAAAATGAATTGCGGGAAGCGCTCACGGCCATTGCTGCGCGGCCTCCGCCCGGAGCAATGGGGCCAGCCGCGGAACCGCCCGCTCAGGCGGCAGCGTCGGCCGGACGCGGCCACATGCCCGGCCGGGCGCCGATGTGGCCAGGGACGCAACCCGAAGCGGGGGAGGCACGGGAGCCGGTCATTCAGGTCACCATCGAGAACATCGAGGTGCGTGCCGTCACGGAAACGCCCGAGCCCATGCGACGGGTGCAGCCGGCCGAGCCGGCCCTTTCCCTCAGCGCCTATCTGCAGGCACGGGATGGAGGTGCGCTGTGAGCAACCACCTCGCCATCGCCACGGTAACCGCCGCGCTGAACGAAAGTCTGCAGGCCGGGCTGATCATGGACGTGCCGGGCTCCACGGTAACCACCGTCCGGCCCGATGCCCTGAGCAACGGAAACCAGGGCGGACCCAAAGTCAACATCTACCTGTACCAGGTCACGCCCAACGCGGCTTGGCGCAACGCCGATCTCCCGACACGGCGTAGCGACGGCACCATGGTTCAGCGCCCGCAGGCCGGGCTGGACCTGCACTACCTGCTCTCCTGCTACGGCGACGAGGCGCAGTACCTGCCCCAGCGCATGCTGGGCAGTCTCGTCCGCAGCCTGCATGCCAGGCCCGTGCTGACCCGGCGCAGGGTGCGGGACGCGGTCAGCAACGCTTCGGACTATTTGGGGGGATCCAACCTTGCCGATGCGGTCGAGTTGGTCAAGTTCACTCCCATCTCGCTTTCCCTGGAGGAACTCTCCAAGTTGTGGTCGGTGTTTTTCCAGACTCCCTACGCCCTGTCGGTGGCCTATCAGGCCACGGTGGTGCTGATCGAGAGCGAGGACACGCCCTGGCCGGTACTGCCCGTGCGTAAACCCAAATTGTACGTCTCGCCCTTCCGCCAACCTCGCATCGAGCGGGCGGTCTCCTCCCAGGGCCAAAACCTGCCCGTTATTTTCGGAGAGACCCTGATCATCGAAGGGCGGGACCTGCAGGGGGACATTACCCGTGTCCATGTGGGCGGGGCCGAACTGGAACCAGCGGCGGAAAACTTGAGCAATACCAGGATCAGCCTGCCACTTACCGACCCTGCGCTCCGCGCGGGCGCGCAGGGCGTGCAGGTCGTCCATCAGGAGTTGCTCGGCGATCCTCCCACACCCCATCGAGGTGTGGAATCCAACGTGACAGCAATCGTGCTGCGTCCGGCAATTGAGAACCTCCAGACCGCCGTCGGCCTGCCGGACGGCGAGTCCGGCCGCCAACTCATCGTGCGGCTGAAGCCGGTGACAGGACCCTCCCAGCGGGTGGCGGTGCTCTTGAACGGTCTCGCCGGAGGTTCCACAGCCGTGATCTCCGCACCTCCCCGGGAGCAGGCAAGCGACAGCCTCGCTTTTCCTCTCACTGGCGTGGGCTCGGGCGCCTACCTGGTGCGGGTGCAGGTGGACGGCGCGGAAACCGTCCTGGAAACGGATGCGGACACGGGCGCTTACACGGGGCCCACGGTGACCATCGAGCCGGTCATGACCGCCAGCCTGGCGGAATTGACCTCCGACCATGCGCCCCCCGGGAACAATTATCTGGTGGAGGGGGTGGTCAGCGTGCTGGACGATAAGGGCGACCCGCTGGGAGGGGTGGCCGTCTCGGCGGAGTGGCAGGCCCCCAGCGGCACATTCATCCCCCCGGAGGAGACCACCGGCGCCGGCGGCCAGGCCACCTTTTCCCTCACCGGCCATTCGGGCACGTTCACCCTCGCCATCACCGGCCTGACCCTGCAGGGGTTCGTGTGGGATGAGGCGGGTAGTGCACCCATCTCCCAATCTCTGAGCACATAGGGGTATGCCGCCGTGAAGAAAACGAACGGTTGGAACGAGGCCAATCAGCACGATCTGGCCACCGCCGTGGCTGAAGTGGCCGCACGGCTCGAGCGCCATGCGGGCCTGCCGGCGTCCCGGAGGCGGGGGAAAGGTCAGGGCCGCGCCCCGCGCGGGGCGGCATCCACGGATTCGGCGCCCATGGCCCTGGGCGTGCTGTGCGAAGCGCTCGGCCTGTCGCCTTTCGAGCGCTCGGTGCTGCTGCTGTGCGCGGGCATGGAACTGGACGGCGCCGTGGCAGGTTTGTGCGCCGCCGGCCAAGGGGAACCACGGCGTACCCATCCCACCTTCAGCCTGGCGCTTTCCGCACTTCCCGGCGCGCACTGGAGCGCTCTCAGCCCTTCAGGGCCCTTGCGGCGCTGGCGGTTGATCGAGCTCGGCGCGGGAGACTCGCTGCTGTCCAGCACGCTGCGCATTGACGAGTGCATCCTGCACTTCCTCACCGGCGTGCCCTATCACGACGAGCGGCTGAGCGTGATCGGCCCGCCGCTGCCCTCCCAGGGCGCCTTGCCGCCCTCCCAACGGAGCCTGGCGGAACGAGTCGCCGCGGTGTGGCGCAAGCAGGAGGGCGAATTGCCGGTCGTTCACCTGCGCGGTGCCGACCCGAAGGCCATGCACGCCATTGCAGCGGCGGCGTGCGAAATGCTGGGGCGGCCCATGCATCTTCTCTACGCGGGCGACATTCCAGCCGGATTCTCGGAACGGGATGCCCTGCTCTGCCTGTGGGAAAGGGACGCCATTCTCTCCGGGCGCGTACTGTTGCTGGATAGCGAGGAGGCGGCTCCGGAAAGCGCGCCCGCCATGCGGGCCCTTGTGGAGCGCCTGCAAACCCCGCTGATCATCTGCGGCCGTGAAGTCTGCCAGACCCGGCGCAGGGCCCTGGTACGGCTGGAGGTGGGCAAGCCGACGGCGCCCGAACAACTGCGGCTCTGGCAGGAGGCGTTGGGGCCGGCCGCGGCCCAATTGAACGGGCAGCTTGAACACCTGGTCAGCCAGTTCGACTTCGGCGTCGCGGGTATTTCGGAATCCAGCCTTGAGGTACGCAAGGCGGCGCTGCAGGGAGAACCCGAGCTGGCCGCGGAACTGCTGTGGGAGTCCTGCCTGGTGCAGGCGCGTCCGCGGCTGGAGCCGTTGGCCTTGCGCATCGAACCGGCGGCAAGCTGGGAACACCTGGTGCTGCCGGATGGGCAAAAAGGAGTGCTGCGCGAGATGGCGGCGCAGGTTCGCCACCGCGCCCGGGTGTACGGCGAGTGGGGATTCGGGGGCAAGGGGGTGCGCGGCCTGGGTATCAGCGCCCTGTTCTCCGGTGTCAGCGGCACGGGCAAGACCATGGCGGCCGAGGTGTTGGCGGGAGAATTGCGGCTCGATCTCTACCGCATTGACTTGAGCGCCGTGATCAGCAAGTACATCGGCGAGACGGAGAAGAACCTGCGCCGCGTGTTCGACGCGGCGGAGGACGGCGGCATGATCCTGCTGTTCGACGAGGCCGACGCCCTGTTCGGCAAGCGCAGTGAAGTCAAGGACAGCCACGACCGCTATGCCAACATCGAGATCAGCTATCTGCTGCAGCGCATGGAAGCCTACCGGGGCTTGTCCATCCTGACCTCCAACATGAAGTCCGCGCTGGATTCGGCCTTTCTGCGGCGCATCCGCTTCATCGTGGAGTTCCCTTTTCCCGCTGTGGAGCAGCGCGCGGAAATCTGGCGGCACATCTTCCCCAAGGAGGCCCCCCTGCGCGGTGTGGACGTGGACAAGCTGGCCCGCCTGAACATGGCGGGAGGCAATATCCGCAACATCGCCCTCAACGCGGCGTTCAGGGCGGCGGAGGCGGGAGAGCCGCTGGACATGGGGCATCTGCTGCATGCCGCCCGGAGCGAGTATTCCAAGCTGGAGCGGCCCCTCACGGACTCGGAAATCAGCGGGTGGCAATGAGCAACGCACGGATTGAATTGCACATTGGAAGGCTGAGGCTGCACGGCTTTCCCCCCGCCCAGCGCCATGCCATCGGCGCGGCGCTGCGGCAGGAATTGGCACGGCTGATCGCCGAGCGGGGCATGCCCGGGGCGCGGAGCCCCGGCGGGCGGTTGCCGAACCTGAATCTGGCAGGCATGCGCATCCGGGCAGGCGCGGGCGGTAAGGACGTGGGCGCCCAACTGGCCCGCACCATTTACGGAGGGCTGTCGCGATGAGCAGGGGCGCAA
>CBDUSX010000250.1:0-4747 GCA_965369935.1 uncultured bacterium | reverse complement strand
TCCTGAAAGGATACGACGGCGCCACGGGCAGCCTGGCGGCGCCGAAGCTGCTGGCGGTCAGGGCGGCGGACTGCGTGCCCGTGCTGGCGGTGGAGCAGGAAACGCGCGCCTATGCCGCCCTGCATGCCGGCTGGCGGGGCGCCGCCGCGGGCATCCTGCCCAACCTGCTGCAAGGCTGGCGGGCCGGGGGGGCGAGCCTGAAGGCCGTGCGGCTGGCCTTCGGCCCGGCGATCCACGTCTGCTGCTACGAGGTGGGGGAAGACTGCCTGTCCCGCTTCGAGCCGGATCATCTGCAAGGCGCGGTGGAGCGGGTCAATGGCGCGGCCCATCTGGACCTCGCGGCGGTGCTGGCCCGTCAGGCGAAGGGCCTGGGCGTCGCCGCCGGGCAAATCGAGGTGCTGCCCTACTGCACCTGCTGCCACACCACGCCGGACGGCCGGCATCCCTTCGCCAGCTACCGCCGCAGCAGGCGGCAGGGCCTGCCCACCGGCGGCCGCAACGCGGGCTTCATCGGCATCAACGGAGCCGGCTGAGGGCGCACCGCACGCACTGGATTATTTTTGCGTTGAAGACGCGCATGGTTTGCTGTCAGAATTCGCCTTGCGCCCGGATTGAATCTGCCTTTTTTCAACGGTCGGCCCCATGAAGCTCCTTTACGCCGGATCGGTCAAGAACCTCTACCTCGCCGAGGACGGCGAGCACCTGTGGTTCGAGTACACGGACGATTACTCGGTCTTCGACTGGGGCAAGATGCCCGACCCCATCGCCGGCAAGGGAGAAATCCTGGCCCAGCTGGGGGAATGGTTCTTCCGCACCCTGGAGGACGACGCCGCCTGGGAGCAGGCTGGCCTGGCGGACGATCCCCGCATCAAGCCCTGGCTGCCGATCCGCCATCATTTCGTGAAGCGCGAGGGCAACCGGATCATGGTGCGGCGGGTGGAGGTGCCCGAACTCGAGGCCCATCAGGTGGGGGGGCAGCTGGTTTACGATTACAGCTTCGCCCCGGCCCCCCGGCAACTGATCCCGCTGGAGGTGATCTTCCGCTTTGGCGTGCCCGCCGGCTCCAGCCTGCTCTCCCGCAAGGAGTGGTATCCCTTCGACATTTATGAAGGGGCGGAGTTCGACGAGCCCCTGATCGAATTCTCCACCAAGCTGGAAAGCAAGGACCGCATGCTCTCCTACCAGGAGGCCGCCATGATCCTGAAAGGCCGCGCCGGGGCCCTGGCCGAGTTGCACGGCCGTACCCACGCCGTGGCCCGCCTGCTGCAGAAGCTGTTCGCCGGGCGGGGCCTGAAGCTGTGGGACGGCAAGCTGGAGTGGGCCTTCTGCGACGGTGAAATCACCCTGGTGGACTCGATCGGTCCGGACGAGCTGCGGGTGGGCAGCGGAAACATCGTGTTCGACAAGCAGTTCCTGCGCAATTTCTACCTGGGCAGCGACTGGGACAAGGCCCTGCACAAGGGCAAGGAACTGGCCCGGGAGCGTGGCGTGGCGGACTGGAAGGCCATCGTGGAAGAGGAGTTGCACAGCGCGCCCGCCGCCCTGGCGCCGCCCTACCTGGACGCGGCCCAGGCGCTGTACCGGGATTTCTATGCGATCCTGGTGGAAGGCCGGCCCGCCACGAGCTTTACGGAGTCCGTGAAAAAATTGTAGGTTGGATATAAGGGTATCCATCTGCAAATTACCGCAATCCGTGCCGATATGCCGCTTCCGGCCGGGAATCGAGAGCGATGTCATCAGCCAGCCCCCGCAGCACTCCCGCCAGGCCGGAGGAAGTCTATTTCTTCGGCACCTGCCTGGTGGACACCATCTATCCCGAGGCCGGGCTGGCGGCCGTGGAGTTGATGGAGCGGGAAGGCTTGAAGGTGATCTACCCCGCGGACCAGACCTGCTGCGGCCAGCCTCCGTTCAATTCCGGCTACCGCAACGAGGCGCGCCAGGTGGCCGCCTCCCAACTGGCGCTGTTTCCCAAGCCAATCCCCATCGTCGTGCCTTCGGGTTCCTGCGCGGCCATGATGCACCGGCAATACCCGCCGCTGTTCGAGGGAGCGGGGGAGGAGTCCGCCCTGGCCCGCGCCAGGGAGTTCGCCGGGCGGGTATACGAGTGGAGCGACTTCATGGTCAACGTGCTGGCCGTGAAGCTGGAAGACCACGGGCCACCGCTGAAAGTGACCTACCATCCCTCCTGCCACCTGTTGCGCGAAATGGGCGTGCGCGACGCGCCGGAGCAGCTGCTGGGCCAATTGAGCCGGGTGGAATGCGTGCCCCTGCCCGAAGCGGAGGAATGCTGCGGCTTCGGCGGCACTTTCTCGGTGAAGCAAAGCGACATTTCCTGGGCCATGGTGGAGGACAAGCGGCGCACCGTGGCCGAGAGCGGGGCCGAGGTGCTGGTGGCGGTGGATTGCGGCTGCCTGATGCAAATCGGCGGGGCCATGGCCAAGGCGGGGCAGAGCACCCGGGCGCTGCCGCTGGCGCAGTTTCTGAAAGAACGCACCATGAATGAGCGCAAGATGCACGGAGAGCGGCCATGATCCCCGACCCCGGCCAGTTCAAACGGGACGTGGCCAGGGAGGTGCACAACACCACCCTGCGCAAGAACATGAAGTACGTGACCGGACTGATCCGGGAGCGCCGCAACGCCGCCTTCGACGCCATGGAGGATGGGGAGGGGCTGCGGGACATCGGCAACGCCATCAAGCAGGAAAGCCTGGCCCGGCTGCCCGAGTTGCTGGAACAGCTCGAGCAAAACCTGACGCGCCAGGGCATCCAGGTGCATTGGGCGGAGACCACCGCCGAAGCCAACCAGATCGTGTTGGACATCTGCCGGCGGCGGGGCATCAGCCAGGTCATCAAGGGCAAGTCCATGGTCTCCGAGGAAATGGAACTGAACCCGTTTCTCGCCGGCCACGGGGTGGAGGCCATCGAGGCGGACCTGGGGGAATTCATCGTGCAGCTGGCCGGGCAGCCGCCCTCCCACATCATCGGCCCGGCCATCCACCTCAACAAGGAACAGATCGCAAAACTGTTCGAGGAAAAGCTGGGGGAGCCCTACACGGTCAACATCGAGGAAATGACCGCCATGGCCAGGCGGGTGCTGCGGGAAAAATTCCAGACCGCGGGCATGGGCATCACCGGCGTCAACTTCGCCATCGCCGACACGGGCACCATCGCCCTGGTGGAAAACGAGGGCAACGGGCGCATGGTGACCACCGTGCCGCCGGTGCACGTGGCCCTGATGGGGCTGGAAAAGGTGATCGCCAACATCGCCGACCTGCCGCCCCTGATCCGCCTGCTCTGCCGCTCGGCCACCGGACAGAGCATCAGCAACTACTTCAACTGGATCAGCCACCCCCGCCGCCCGGGAGAAAAGGACGGGCCGGAGGAGGTGCACCTGGTGATTCTGGACAACGGCCGCACCACGGTCTATGCGGACGCCGAGCTGAGGGAAACCCTGGACTGCATCCGCTGCGCGGCCTGCCTTAACATCTGCCCGGTCTATTCGCGGGTGGGCGGCCACGCCTACCAGGCCACGTACATGGGTCCCATCGGGAAAATCCTCACCCCCCAGATGGCGGGGCTGGAGGCGGCGGGCCACCTGGCGGGGGCCTCCACCCTGTGCGGGGCGTGCCAGGAGGTGTGCCCGGTGAAGATCCCCATCCCCAGCCTGCTGCTGCGGCTGCGCCAGGAAGCCAACCAGCCCACCCCCGCGGGCAAGGCCATCCTGAAAGGCGCCGGCAGCAAGCGCAAATCCGGCGAGGCCATGCTGTGGGCCGGCTGGAAGGTGCTCCACAACCGCCCGGCGGCCTATCGGGCGCTGACCCGCCTGGCGGGGCTGGCGGGGGGGCTGGTTCCGGAGGGGCTGGGCCCATTGAAGCAGTGGAGCAAGTTCCGCGAGCTGCCACGCCCGGCGCGGCGCAGCCTGCATCAATTGCTGAAAGACCGGCCCTCGTCATAAAGAGGGGATAAAGAGCATAAAGCGCGTAAGGAGGAAGTTCCCCAATGTCCGATGCGAGATCGCGAATCCTGGAGCGCCTGCGCCGCACCAGCAACACCCCGCCGTATTACCTGAATCCGCTCAAGGACAGGGAACCGGAATGGCAGGCCAAACAACCGCCCCTGGGCGATCTGGCCGAGGTGTTCGCGGCGGAGTTGGAAAAGGTGGACGGCAAGGTGATCCGCGTGCCCGACTGGCAGGCCCTGCCCGAGGCGGTGAGCCCGTGGTTCAGGGAATACCGCATCGGCTCGGTCATGACGGGCACAGAGCCCCGCCTGGAGCCCCTGCGCGCCCACCTGGCCGGGGAGCTCGGCCTGGACATACGCACCTATGCGGGCACCCTGGAGGAGCAGAAGGCGGAGATTTTCTCCACCGATTGCGGCGTCACCACCTCGCGGGGGGGCATCGCGGACACGGGCTCGGTGCTGCTGGTGCCCACGCCCGAGGAGCCGCGTCTGCTTTCCCTGGCCGTGCCGGTGCACCTGGTGGTGGTGGAGAAGACCAATCTATTCGCCACCCTGGGGGCCTTTCTGGACACGGGCGAATTCCAGCGGGACACCCCCTCCAATCTGGTGCTGGTGAGCGGGGCCTCGCGCACGGCGGACATCGAGCTCACGCTCACCGTGGGCGTGCACGGACCGAAGGTGTTCCTGGTGGCCCTGGTGGGGTGAGGCGCCGTGAAAGCATTCTACAATCCGCTGGAGCAGGAATACGCGCCCCGGCACAGCTTTTTCAATGGCGCCATGGTGCCCT
>CBDUSX010000249.1:0-4768 GCA_965369935.1 uncultured bacterium | reverse complement strand
CCGGAATAGGTCGGATCGAGCATCAGGCCTTCGCTGCGCGCCCCGAGCAGGATGGCCGCCCAGGTGGCCTCCCCCGCCAGGCCATAGCCCGGCGCCAGAAAGTCATTGTCCAGCACCACGTCATCGTCCCTCACCGGCGAGGCCACCCCCAGCAGTTCGGCAATCTCAAGGAATCTGGCGCGAATGCGCGGGGTCTGTTGGGCGGCGTCGCGGCGCACGCAGATGCCCCGCACGGCAACGCCTGAGCCGAGCGCCCGCAGGCCGAACAGCAACCCGGCATGGGTGTTGCCGCTGCCTGAGGGGATCACGATCTCATCCACCCTCAGGCCGCCGGCGGCGATCTGGGCGAGCAGTTCGTGCGCGGCGAGCACGTAGCCCAGCGCGCCCAGGGGGGGATGCCCGGGGGCCAGGGGGATGATGTAGGGCCGGCGGCCCCGGCTACGCAGATCGTCCGCTATTTCTCCCAGCCGCCCGTCCGCTCCCGCCTCGTTCTCCCCTTCCGGATAGGAGTGCAGGGTCGCGCCCAGCAGGCGTTCCAGCAGGACGTTTCCCGAATTGCGGTAGCCGGCATCCGACTTCTTCACCCGCTCCTCGAGTTGAATGTGGCAGTCCATCCCCAGCTTGCGGGCCCCGGCCGCGGCCAGCCGCGCGAAATTCGACTGCACCGCACCGGTGATGAGGACGCAATCGGCATCCTGCTCCCGCGCCTCGCCGAGATAGAACTCCAGTTGCCGCACCTTGTTGCCCCCAAAGGCCATGCCCATGCCGTCGTCGCGCTTCACGAACAGCCGGGCGCCGCCGCACCTCCTGCTCAGGTTCGGCATGGCCTCCAGGGGCGTGGGCCCCTCAAAGAGGCGGGTGCGGGCAATTTCGCCAAGCCGGCCCAGGGATTTCGGAAGCGCCGTCTCTCCGGTCATTGGGCCACCAGATTCGGAATGGAACTGAGCAGCAGGCCACCCGCCGTGGCGGCCAGCACCGAGATCAACACCCAGCGGAAGATGCGCTCGGTCAGCCGGGCGGCCAGCAGCCGGCCGGCGTAAACGCCGGCCAGGGTCGGCGGCGCGAGGATCAGGCAGAGCCAGAGGGTCTCCCTGCTTATTCCCGCCAGGGAAGCCTGCAGGGCCAGGGCGGCCGGGTAGGAGAAAACGAACATGGCCAGCATGGTGGCTCGGATGGTGTCCTTGCCGTAGCGCCGCGCCGCCATCCAGGCGGCCGGCACCGGCCCGGGCATGGCCAGGCTGCCACTCATGACGCCGGAGACCACGCCGATGGAAAGCTGTTCCAGCCTGCCGGAACGCCGGCCGCCGCCGCGCGGGGCGGAGCCGTTGGCGCGCAAGGCGAACACCAGCGAGAACAGCACCGCCAGGCCGGCCAGCAGCTTCAACAGGTCAATGTCGATGCTCAGGAATATGACCAGACCCACCGGAAGCCCGGCGATGGAGCCGGCAAGGAAGCGAAGCAGAAGCTGGCGGTGCAATTGCCGCCACAGGGACGGGATGAGCACCGCGGCGATGAGCAGACTGAGCGCGATACTGATCTGGATGGCGGCCCCAGAGTTGAGAACAATCAGCATCACCGGGCCTGCGATCACGCCGAACCCGATTCCGGTGGCCGATTGCAGGGCCGATGCGGCGGCGACGGCGATCATCAGGACGAGAAGCTGTTGATCCATCCTATCCGGTCATGCAGGACGCCCGCGAAGCGCGGCGGGAGGCGGCACGTTCAGTCGCGAACCACGAATACCGACTGCTTCGCATGACGCACGACCCGGGTCGCGTTGGGACCGATCAGGTAATCCCTCATTTCCGGCCGGTGGGCCGACAGCACGATAAGGTCACACCCCAGCTTGTCGGCGGCCGCGACGATCTCCGAATAGATGGTGCCGTGGGCCACATGGGACTTGACGGATATCCCTTCGGGAACGTGCTGCTTGACGAATTCCGCCAGGGCCTCGGTCATGCCGGCAAGCCCGCTCTCCTCGAAGTCGGGCGGGAAATTGACGCTGACCATTGACATGCCAAAGTCGGGAAACACGGTCATCACGTGCAATTCAGCCGAGTAGGTCTGCGCCAGTTCCACGGCGCTGGGCAATGCCTTCTTCCAGGAACTCTCTTGCCCGAGGTCTATCGGTAGCAGAATGGAAGTAAACACGTCCTTACCCTTTCTATGCGGAAGCCGCCTTGGCCCCGGCCCGCCGCCGGAACTGGAGAAAGACGACGAGCCCGAGCAGCAACAGCGCCGGGATGTAGAACACCTCCTTGACGATCCGCTCGTTCGGCACGAGAACGGTAGAGATCGTGACCGGGGTATCGCCATAAAAATCAAGCTTGCGCCCCAGGTCTTCGAATGTCGTCCCGGACAGCGGTTCCTCCAGTTTCGCTTTATCGCTGTCGATGGATACCAGCAAACCGGACTTCCCGATACGCGCCGCGCCGTCTCCCTCCGTGCCGAGCGGAATGATGACGCTCAGACTGTTCGTCACGTCCGGATCATCAATGTCGGGGCCGCTGATCCTGACCCGCAGGTTCCCGTCGTTTTGCCCGTCGCCGGCGATTTCGACAACCTTGGCGCCGGGATACGAAATGTAGGGAGGCTCGATCATGTCCAGCCAGAAGCCCGGTCTGAACAGGGTGAAGGCGATGAGCAGCAACACCACGGTCTCCCACAGGCGATTTTTGACGAAAAAGAAATTCTGCGTGGCCGCCGCGAACAGCATCATGGCCACCACCGCCACCGCGAACACAATGACCGCCTTGAGGGGCGTCACATCCATCAGCAGCAGTTCCGTGTTGAACAAAAACAGGAAGGGCAGCAGGGCCGTACGGATGTCGTAGGTGAAGCCCTGGATCCCGGTCTTAAAGGGATCGCCGCGCGAAATGGCCGCGGCGGCAAAGGCGGCCAATCCCACCGGCGGGGTGTCGTCGGCGAGAATGCCGAAATAAAACACGAACAGGTGCACGGCAACCAGCGGCACGATGAGCCCGCTCTTGGCGCCCAGCTCCACGATGATCGGCGCCATCAACGAGGATACGATGATGTAGTTGGCCGTGGTGGGCAGGCCCATACCCAGGATCAGGCTCATAATGGCGACCAGAATGAGCATGAACAACAGGCTGCCGCCGGACATCACCTCGACGAAGCCCCCGATCACCTGATGCACGCCCGTAAGCGAAACGGTGCCGATGATGATGCCCGCGACGCCCGTGGCGACGCCGATGCTGATCATGTTGCGCGAACAGGAGATCATGCCTTCCACCCACTCCCCGGCGCCGTGCACGAATGCCGCGCGCATGCCGCCGGTTCCGCGGAAGAACGCCTTGAACGGGTGATGGGTCAGCGCCACGAACGACATGGCCAAGGTGGCCAGGAATGCGGACAGGCCCGGCGACAGGCGGTCAGGCGTCGGCAGAATGCACCAGATCAGGATGATGATGGGAAGCAGAAAATACAGGCCCGTGAGGGCCGTTTCCCCGGCCCGCGGCAACTCGGTGATCGGCGCATCCGGGTCGCTGATCTCCAGATCGGGCCGCTTGGACGCGAGCCACAGCAAGGCCAGGTAGGCCACCGCGCTCACCACCAGCACAGCGGTAAAAGACAGATCCGGGATCGCCACCTTGATCCAGCCCAGGGTGAAATAAACGACCGAAAACAGGACGGCGATTCCGATGAACCCGCCCAGGAACCCGATCATTTTGGAAGCAAGGGTGAGCGTGGAGGGCGGCTTCTTTAACCCCCGCAGGTCGAGCTTCATCGCCTCCAGATGGACGATGTAGACCAGCGCGATATAGGAAACCACCGCGGGCAGCACGGCATGCTTGAGAATATCGGTATAGGGCACGCCGGTGAATTCGGCGATCAGGAACGCCGCGGCGCCCATCACCGGGGGCATCAGCTGGCCGTTGGTGGACGCGGCGACCTCCACGGCGCCGGCCTTCTCCGCCGTAAAGCCCGTGCGCTTCATCAAGGGGATGGTAAAGGTGCCGGTGGTCACCACGTTGGCGATGGACGAGCCGGAATACAGCCCGCTCATGGCCGAGGCGACGACGGCCGCCTTGGCGGGGCCGCCGCGGTAATGCCCCAGCAGGGCGAAGGCCAGTTTGATGAAGTAATTTCCGGCGCCCGCCTTTTCCAGGATGGCGCCGAACAGTACGAACAGAAAGATCAGGCGGGCCGAAACCCCCAACGCGACGCCGAACACGCCCTCGTTCTGCATCCAAAAGTGCCACATGGCCTTGCCGTAGGAGGCGCCCTTCCAGCGGATCGCATCGGGAAAGATTTCCGAGGAGCCGAAAAACACGTAAAGAACGAACACGCTCGCAATGACCAGCAGCGGCAGACCGAGGGTGCGGTACACCGAAATGGCGAGAATAATCATGCCCGCGGTGGATATGACCAGATCGCCGGTGGTCGGCAGGCCGGCGCGCACCGCGATCGTGTCGCGGAAGACGAGGATGTAGAGGCAGGAGATCACTGCCAGCGCCCCCAACACCCAGTCGTACCAGGGAATGGAATCGCGGGGGCTCGATTTGAACAGCGGAAACGCCAGGGCGGCCAGGAAGGCGGCAAAGGCCAGATGAATCAGACGGGCATTGGAATCGGTGACGATCAGGGGGATTCCCGTAACGTCCGTCAGGAAAAACGGGACATTGGAGGCGATATAGAGTTGGAACACCGCCCACGTAAAGGCAACGTACAGAATCAGACGCCCCTGCCAGCCGCTTGGATTGCGCGCGCCCGTATCGACCTGGGCGACCAACTCGTCGGCGTC
>CBDUSX010000248.1:0-4786 GCA_965369935.1 uncultured bacterium | reverse complement strand
CGCGCGGGATCACTGGCCCTTGATCAGCCGCACCACCTCGCCCTCGTCGGGAAAGCGGTGGGTGGCCTTCTTGGAGAAAACCAGATTACCGTCCACCATGATTTCGAACACGCCATCGGCGCCTTCGATGAGGTTGGACTCGACCGACAAGGCATTCTTCAGTTCCGCGGACAAACTGTCCGCGTTGGGCTTGTAGTTTCAAACCCCGCAATATTCAATATCAATCTGCATCCCACCTCCTCAACGGATGGATTTGTGCTACCTTGAAGCCGCTGTCTAAACCGGCCTAGTGTCCGGATTTAACTCCAGTTCTACCAAAATGGCCGCCGCCGGGCAAGCTCGTATCCTCAGCGGGGCGCGCACCCGCCGCGCCGGCAACCAACACCAGCACCCCATTTCCAGCCATGATCGAATCCGCTCCGATGCCCTACGAGGTGCGCTGCCCCATGCACGGCTCCATCTCCTTTAACGCGCGGGAGCGGAAGATCCTGGACCACCCCTGTTACCAGAGGCTGCGCTCCATCACCCAACTCGGCTTTTCCGCATTCGTCTATCCCGGCGCCACCCATACCCGCTTCAGCCATGGGCTGGGGGTGATGCATCTGGCCGGGCGGATTTTCGACCACATCGTTTCCACCGTGCCGGATATTCAACAGCGCTTCCGTTCCGGCGGATCGCTGGAGTACTGCCGGCAGATCGTGCGGTTCGCCGGCCTGCTGCACGACGTGGGGCATCTGCCCTTTTCCCACTCCTTCGAGCCCCTGCTGCCGGCCTGGGAAAAGCTGCCCCTGCCCCGCGAGTGGTACCGCCATGCCGCCCCCGGAGCGCGGGCCACCCACGAGGACTTTTCCGTGGCCGTCGTGCATGCGCTGGCCGGGGAGTCGCCCCCCCTGCTCAGCCAGGAGGAGGCGCGGGACATCAGCGCGCTCATCAACGGCAACGTTTCTCCCAGCGCGGAATTGACCGGGCGGGGCGGCGAAGCCGCCTACGACGTCTTTCCCCTGCTCAAGCAGATCATCAGCGGCGAGATTGACGCGGACCGCATGGATTACCTGCAGCGGGACGCCCACTTCGCCGGCGTTACTTACGGCTACTTCGACCTGGACCGGCTGGTGCAGTCCCTCAGCTGCGTACCCACGCCCAGCGGGTTGCTGATGACCCTCGACGAGAACGCCCTGTACACCTATGAGAACTTCCTGATGACCCGCTTCCACATGGCCATGCAGGTCTATCTGCACAAGACGGTGCTGATCTTCGAGCACTATCTGCACCGGGCCGTGGAAACGGGAGAAATCGAATGCCCGCTGGAGGGGAGCCTGGACAACTTCTTCAACGCCCGCGAGGACACGGTGATGGCCAAGCTGCATGAAGCCCGCGAGGGCACCTGGTGCTCGCGCATCGTGAACCGGCTTCCCTTCCCCCGCCTGGTGCAGCTTAAGGACGGCACCCCGGCCGCGGAGCGGGAACGTATCCTGGGCGCCCTCGAGGAGGCCGGGATCGAGACCATCCAAATCCGCGCAGAGCGCCGCCTGTCCAGCCTGGGCACGAGCGAGGAGGGGGAGACCCACCCCATTCAGGTGCAGGAGGAGCGGCTGGGCAGGCGGGCCTGGCGGCCGCTGCACGAGGTGTCCGTGCTGCTGGAGCGGTACAATCAGGTATTCGTGATCGAGAACGTCTATTGCCCGCCGGAGGAATACCAACGGGGGATGGAGATTCTGCGCGCCCTGCCGGGCTAGCTCTTGGTTTCGTCGTCCTGCTTCGCTTTTTCGGGCTCGGGGGATGCTTCCGCTTTGCTGGCGGGCGCCTCGTCTTTTGCGGCGGCCTTGCTTTCCGCCTTCGCTTTCTTTGCTTCCTCTTTGGCGGCTTTGCTTTCGGTCTTCTCTTTCTCTTTCGCGGCCTTGCTTTCCGCCTTCGCTTCCGCCTTTTGTTTCTTCGCTTGCTCCTTGGCGGCTTTGCTTTCCGCTTTTGCTTCCGCCTTCCCTTTCTTTGCTTCCTCCTTGCTGGGCTTGCCCTGCTGGTCCGCGGCTTCCGTGGCTTCGGCGGCCTCTTCCTGCTTGCCCTTGCCTTTCACCTGCGCGGCGACTTCCTCGGTCACCGTCCTGCCCCGTCCCGCGCCGCGGCGCCTGGCCTTGGGCTTCTGGGCATTGGCCAGGGCGTCGTTGGGCGCGTCCACCAGTTGCACCAGGGCCATGTCCGCGCCGTCGCCCTTGCGGGGGCCCAGGCGGATGATGCGCACGTAGCCTCCCTGGCGCTCTTCATAACGCTCCGGCAGTTCGGAAAACAGCATCTGCATGGCCTGCTTGGACTTGACGAAGCGCAGGGCGCGGCGCCGCGCGTTGAGATCCCCCTTTTTCCCCAGGGTGATCATCTTGTCCAACGGCTTGCGCAGTTCCTTGGCCCGCGCCACGGTGGTCCTGATCTGCTGATGCTCCAGCACGGAGGTGACCAGGTTTCTCATCATGGCGCGGCGGTGGGCGGGTTTTACGCCCAGCGCCCGGCCGGATTTTAAGTGACGCATGCGCTCAATAGCTCCTAGGCGAATTCCGCGGGGGCCGGCGGCGGCGGCTGCTTCGCCTTGGGATCGAAGTTTTCCAGCTTCATTCCCAGGCTCAGGCCCATGGACTGCAGGATGTGCTTGATTTCGTTCAGGGACTTGCGGCCGAAATTCTTGGTTTTCAGCATTTCCGACTCGGTTTTCTGCACCAGTTCCCCGATGGTTTCGATCTTGGCGTTCTGGAGACAGTTGATGGAGCGCACGGACAATTCGAGCTCGCTGACGGGCCGGTACAGGTTCTCGTTGAACGAGTCGCCGTCCTCCTCTTGGTGCGGCTCCTCCTCGACCACTTCATCGTCGAAATTGATGAAGATGTTCATGTACTCCTTGAGAATCTTTGCGCCGTAGGCCAGGGCATCGGAGGGCTCCATGGCCCCGTTGCTCCAGATTTCGAAGAGCAGCTTGTCGTAGTCGGTCTTCTGCCCCACCCGGGCGTGCTGCACCTCGTAATTGATGCGCTTGATCGGCGTGTGCACCGAATCCAGGTAGATCACGTCCACGGCCAGGTCTTCGTCGTGGTTTTCCTCCGCGGTGACGTAGCCGTTGTTGAGCGTGGCGTACATGCGCATCTCCAGGGTGGCGCCTTCGTCCAGGTTGGCGATCACCAGTTCCGGATTGAGCACCTCCACCCTGCCTCCGGTGACGATGTCCGCACCGGTCAACTGCGCAGGGCCGGCCCCCACCAGTTCCATCTCGTGCACACCTTCTTCCAACTGCCTCAGTTGCAGGGCTTTCAGGTTGAGGATGATTTGCACCACGTCTTCCTGAATGCCGGAAATGCCTTCAAACTCGTGGGACACCCCTTCGATCTTCACGGCGATGATCGCGCAACCCTGCAGGGAGGACAGCAGCACCCGGCGCAAGGCATGGCCGATCGTGATGCCGAATCCCTTTTCCAGGGGCTCGATGATGAATTTGCCGTGGGTGTTGGAATAAGTGTTGGATTCCACTTCCAGCCGCTTCGGACGTTGAAGGGATTCCCAATTTCTGGTGTACATATCCGTCTCCGTAAACTGTGGCTTTACCGGGAATAGAGCTCGACGATCAACTGTTCTTGAATGGGCAGCGTGATTTCCTCACGCTTGGGCTCGGCCACGATCTTTCCGGTGAATTTATTCGTGTCCACTTCCACCCACCCTGTGGTGCCCTTGCGAAGGGCGGCATCCATTGCGCTTTTGATCTGTGGACTCTTGCGGCTTTTCTCCCGCACGCTCACCACGTCGTTGACCTTCACCAACATGGAAGGAATATCCGCCTTGCGCTCGTTGAGCAGAATATGGCCGTGGCGGACGATCTGGCGCGCCTCGTTGCGGGAGGAGGCGAACCCCATCCGGTACACGACGTTGTCCAGCCGCCGCTCCAGCAGCATCAGCAGGTTCTCGCCGGTGATGCCCTTCTTGCGGGAGGCCTCGAAGAACAGGCGGCGGAACTGTTTTTCCAGCACGCCGTACAGGCGCTTCACCTTCTGCTTTTCGCGCAATTGCAGGCCGTACTCGGACTGCTTTTGCCGGTAGCCCGTGCCGTGGGCGCCGGGCGGATAGCTCCGCTTTTCAATGGCGCACTTGTCCGTGTAGCAACGGTCGCCCTTTAGGAACAACTTCAGTCCTTCGCGCCGGCAAAGCCGGCACACGGAACCCAGATATCTTGCCAACGATTACCTCCTGATCCATCCTGCGTTTCTCCGATAGGCATCCTTTCGCAAGAATTTGCTCGGGCGCCGTCCGGAACACTCAGTAAAAACCTAGATGCGTCTCATCTTGGGCGGCTTGCACCCATTGTGGGGCACGGGCGTGACGTCGCGGATGGCGGTGACCTTCAGGCCCTCGGCCGCCAGGGCCCTTAACGCCGCCTCGCGCCCGCTGCCGGGCCCACGCACTTCCACCTCAACCTGCCTCACGCCATGTTCCCTGGCTTTGCGCACCGCATCCTCCGCGGCGGTCTTGGCGGCGAAGGGCGTGCTTTTCCGCGATCCCTTGAAGCCCGCCGCGCCGGTGCTGGACCAGGCGAGCACGTTTCCCTGGGGATCGGAAAAGGTGATGATCGTGTTGTTGAAGGTGGCCTTGATGTGGCACACCCCTACGGGGACGTTTTTTTTCTCCCGCTTTCTGCCTGCCGAGCGTTTGCCTCTTGCCATGTCCTGAATCCTGCCTTGGTCGTGTAATGCGGAACGGCCCGCCGGCCTGCGTTGCCCCGCCGCCTCAGGGGAGACGCGGCACGCCGCTGGTTCTTGCG
>CBDUSX010000247.1:0-4828 GCA_965369935.1 uncultured bacterium | reverse complement strand
CACCCGCGCCTTCAGATTTTCCTCAGCAGCACCGACCGCACCGAATGGTCCGCGCCTTTGTTGAGAATCAGCTTGGCCCGCTCGCGGGTGGGCAGGATGTTCTCTATCAGGTTGACCTCGTTGATCTCCGTCCAGATGCGGGTGGCGTGGGCCCGGGCCTCCTCCTCGCTCAAGTGGGCGAATACGGAGAAAAACGAGGTGGGATCGTGCAGGGCCAGCTCGCGGAAGGTCATGAAGCGGTCCACGTACCACTGGCGCACGTCCTCGATTTCGGCATGCACATAGATGGTGAAATCGAAGTAGTCGGAAATGAACACGCGGGGCTTCTGGCCAAAGGCGTCGGTACCGGTCTGGAGCACGTTCAGCCCCTCGATGATCATGATGTCAGGCCGGTCAATCACCATGTGCCGGCCGGGCACGATGTCGTAATTGTGATGGGAGTACACGGGGGCCTTGATTTTGCCGCGGCCCGCCTTGACGTCGGAGACGAACTGGATCAGTTGCGGAAGGTCGAAACTTTCCGGAAATCCCTTCCTGGGCATCAGCCCCTTTCCCCCGAGAATGCGGTTGCTGTACAGGAAGCCATCGGTGGAAAGCAATTCCACCTTGGGATGGTGGGGCCAGCGGGAAAGGAGGGCCTGTAAAATGCGCGAGGTGGTGCTCTTGCCCACCGCCACGCTGCCGGCCAGCCCGATGATGTAGGGCACCCGCGCCGCCGGATTGCCCAGAAATCTGGCGCTGTCGCGGTAGAGTTCCTGCGCCTTGGCCACGTAGAGATTGAGCAGCCGGGTCAGGGGCAGGTAGATGTCGGCCACCTCGTCCAGCGCCACCTGTTCGTTCTGCCCCCGCAATTGCACCATGTCCTGCTCGGTCAGGGTGAGGGGCGTATCCGCGCGCAGGCGTCCCCATTCCTCGCGGGTGAACTTGTTGTAGGGGGAATGACGCCTCCGCCCCCTGCCCCGCGGCGGCCCGTGGCCGGGCACGCTCCCGCCGTTTTCCAGCAGTCCGAATTCGGATTTCACGCGGCGGCTCATAGTGGAATGAAGGGCCGGCGGGCCGGGGCGGGATGTGCCCGGACGCCCGAAAGACGGACCGGGTATGGGGCCGTACGGCTCATGCAGGTGACTGGGTCAGATGGCTTTCGGGGTTCGACTTCCAGAAGGAGTAGCGGGTGCGGGCCTTGATATACCGTTTCAGGCTGTCCTGATCGTCGTCGCTCAGCAGCAGGCCGGTGGTGATCTTCTTCTTGGGGCCGCTGGGCTGGTAGCTGAGGATGAGGAAGTTCACGCTGTCCAGGGGATACTGCTCCCCTTCCATGGTATGGACGATAATGTCTATGGAGACTTCCAGGGTGTGCGTACGCACGTGGATCACCCGCGAAATCAACTCGATGCGGTCCGTGGCGTGGAGAGGCCGCTTGAACAGCATGTCGTTGATGGACAGGGTGATGACGTGATCGTTGCGGGAGAACTGGCGGGCGGTGTAGGTGGCCACGCGGTCCAGCCATACGAGAAAATCGCCCCCCTTGACCCGCCCGTCCTGGTGCACGCCCTGGGAGATGATCTGCCCCTTGACGTTGACCACCGTCTCCTCGGGTTTCAGGAAGTCGTAGCGGACGGCCTGCTCGGACTCGATCACGTCGCTGACCCGGAAGTCGTTCTTCTCGTCAATCCATTCCACGGCCTGCCGGCGCTCGGCGATTTGGGCCGTGCGGTGCTCGGCCAGGGACTTGGCGGGCACGCCCAGGGGCGAGTCGTAGGACAGGCGGGGGATGTTCCGGATGGGGTCGCCTTGCCCGTCCACGGCCACCATGGTCACGAATCCCACGTGGGAGGGCGTGAATTCGCGCTCCGTGGGCCGCTTGGTGAAGCAGTTGACCTCAATCGCCATGGAGGAGCGCCCCACCGAAATGATGCGGCCCTCCAGCCGCACCAGGTCCATATGGCAAATGCGATGGGGCAGGTCAATGCGGTCCAACCCCAGCAGCACCGGGCGGAACCCGGAGTGGCGCAGGGCCACCGACACGGCGGTATCGTACATCAGCTTCAGCACCGGCCCGGCATGAACGCGCTCGCCGGCCCGGCTGGCATCGCCGATGATATCGGCCAGAAAATCCGCCGAATCCTCCACCGTGTGCGCGGCCGGGGCGTCCTGGTCCTGGATGCGATACCCGTTTTGCATTGGGCTGTTTCCGCTGCTATGGAGAGGCTCTGACTTTGCATGCGCCACCGCCGGTACGCATTCGTTACAGCCTACCAATTTTGCGCGGCGAGAGCGCCGGTAAATTTTGGCTCATGGGTACCCTAATGTCGCGCCATTATGCAAGGGATTAAACCGCCCACCCGCCTGCCCCGGCCCCCGCCCCGGGCCTTGCTGCTGGCGCTGCTGTGCGCCATCAACCTGATGTGGGGCAGCTCGTGGGTGGTCAGCAAGGCCGCCCTGGCGGAAATGTCCCCATTGCAACTGGGCGGCTGGCGGATGATCGCCGCGGGCCTGCTGCTGCTGCCCTGGCTGGTGGCGGGGCTGCGGCGGGGCGAGCTCGCGCCGCGGCATCTGCCGGAGCTGGCCCTGCTGGGCTTCCTGGCCTTCGGGGCGGGCAAGGCGCTGAGCTACTGGGGCCTCAACCTGAGCACCGGCCTCAACGCCTCCCTGCTGATGGCGCTGGAGCCGCTGCTCACCGTTGCCCTGGCGCGGCTCTGGCTGCGGGAGGCCCTCACCCCCCGCAAGCTGTGGGCCCTGGCCCTGGGCGGCGGGGGGGCCTATCTGGTGATTGCGCGGGGCCTGCGCCTGCCCGATTTTTCCGCAAGCGGCGTGGTGGGGGATTTGCTGTTCATCCTGGGGCTGGGGCTGGAGGCCCTGTACAGCGTGTGGGGCAAGGCCGCGTTGCGGCGGCACTCCGCCCTGACGGTGACGTCGGCCACCATCGTGGCGGCGGGCCTGTTCTGGATACCGGTGGTGGTGCTGGACGGCATGAGCAACGGCTGGCCCACGCCGGGCTGGACGGCGGTGGGGGCGGTGCTGTTCCTGTCCCTGGGCTGCACGGTGGTGGCCTACATGGCCTGGCTGTTTGCACTGAAAACCATGGAGGCGGGCACCGCGGGGATGACCCTGCTGCTGCAACCCCTGTTCGGGGCGGCCCTTGCCGCCGCGCTGCTGGGCGACACCCTGCCCCCGGCCGCGGCGGCGGGCGGCGCGCTGGTGGTGTTCAGCCTGTTCCTGATCGTCCGCAGGCAGGAGCCTTAGGCCTTACTTTTTTAGAAAAGCGAAATAATATGTGGGGGAAGCAACGCGAGACTCGCAGCGTTGCCGTTCCCCCACGCCCCCCTTGCAAGTGCCAGGTTTGGCTGGAAGCCATACCTGGCAAAGAACGGGTGCAGGGGCTTTCGGCCCCTGCTGGGGGGTTTGGGGGGCAAAGCCCCCCAAAGGGAGTAAGAGACTTTCAATTATCAGACAGAGCCTTCTATGAAAGCCCATTGACGTGTCAAGACGATCCAAGTGATCCGTTGTTTCAGTCGCCGCGTTCCCATTCTTCTATCCGAGCGTGGGCGCAAGGACCCTGCCCAAGTGGGTGCTTCGAGTCAGCGTGACTGCCCCATCTAGCAACGAGCTTTCAAGCCCAGGCTCTGTCCGAGCGCGTCATCGCCAGCTGAGGGGCGGCGGCTGAGCCAACCTTCTCCTTTGTCAGGCGGCTGCGGTTTCCCGGCCAATCTCATGAAACAACCAACGCATCCAGCGATTGGCCACCGCCGCTGCCACTACGCTGCCTGGTTTTCCTCTCATTCGCATCTGACGGTTCATGGCATTCCAGCGTGGTTCATAGCGGGCCAGTCTGTGCGCCGCCTCGATCAGGGTGGCCCGAAGGTGGGCATTGGCGGCCTTGATTAATCCCGCATCGGCCTGCCGCATCCCCGAGGAGGCATTGCGCGGACTCAGGCCGCAGAACCGCGAAAGCTGTTTGCCGGTACGGAAACGGTCAAACCGGCCGATCTCGGCGCGGATCACCCAGGCGGTAACCGGCCCGATTCCCCGCAGGGACAACAGCTTCGCCACGAGAGGATCCTTCCCGGTGCATTTACTTAACCGCTTTTCCGCCACAACGATTTCCTTGCCGGTATCCGCAAGTCTCACAAGGTGACGGTCTATCACCCAGCGCCCCTGTTCGCTCAAAGAGTCCGTGCTCTTCAGCCATGTCAGCCACGGTTTGCTCCACCGGGCGGCAGGCCCCACCCCTATCCGTTGCTCCCGCAGCACCGCGCCGATCCGCTGTTTGATGGCCCGGCGCTGGTTGACCAGTTGTTGCCTGTAGCGCACCAACAGGCGTAGTTCCCGGATTTCCCGTGGCGCCAACCAGACACGAGGCAGGTATCCCACCCTCTCCAAATCGGCCAGCATGCGCGCATCGGAGAAGTCGGTTTTGTCCGGGTTCTGCTTCATGCGGGCAACGTAGCCCGGATGGGCCAAATCCACCGACCACCCGGCATATTGCACCAACTCATCGGCCAAGTCCGCCGCTCCCGAGCACGACTCAATAGCAGCCCGCTTAACGATTCCGGCCCGTTCGGCCTGTGTCTTAATAGCCTGCCAGTTGTTTGCACAACCACGGTTGGACAACAGCCCGCCATCCTCATCCACCACGCACACCTGAACCAAACTCTGGTGGTAGTCCAAACCTACGAAAACCGGTATTCTGTCCATGCCCGTTGCTCCTTGCTGGTGACGACTTTTAAACTCATCGCCACACTATCAGCTTGGTCAACGGGCTTTCATCCCCATCTAGCGGAACGTCATTTCCGCCAGATGCAGCTCGCTGTTGGTGGAGATGCTGGGC
>CBDUSX010000246.1:0-4839 GCA_965369935.1 uncultured bacterium | reverse complement strand
CAGGCCGGCAGCCTGGCCGACGGGGTGAAGCAGCCCAACGGCAGCACCATCCGCGTTCAGGTGTGGAGCAGGGACGAGAAGGCCGACACCCACGACCTCGATATGCGCAAGTCGGGAAACCGGGTGCTGGTGACCGCCCTGCAACTGGCCCGGGAGGACAAGGCGGGCGGCAACGGCGCCCGCACCATCCTGATCAGCCAGGACACCAATCTGCGCATCAAGGCCAACGCCCTGGGCATAGAGGCCAGCGGCTATGAGGGCGGCCGGCCCATCACCACGGAAATCCACATGGGCTTCCGCCTGTTCCAGGTGTCCGCGGAGGAGGTGGCCGCCCGGCGGAGCATGGACGTGCTGGAACTGGACGGCAAGTTCTATCCCAACGAGGGGGCGATATTTCAGGACGAGCGGGATGCGGGCAATTACTGCGTGTTCCGCTACGACACGGGCAACGGGCAATTCACGCCGGCGCAGAATTTTGCGGAGGGCATCTGGGAAATCGCCCCGCGCAATCCACAGCAGGTGCTGGCCCTGGAAATGCTGCTCGATCCCGGCGTGCCCATCGTAACGCTGATGGGCAAGGCAGGCACCGGCAAGACCCTGCTGGCCCTGGCCGCGGGCCTGCGCATGATACTGGACGAGAACATCTACACCAAGATGCTCGTCTCCCGGCCCATCTTTCCCATGGGCAAGGACATCGGCTACCTGCCGGGCACCGCGGAGGAAAAGCTGGAGCCGTGGATGCAGCCCATCTTCGACAACCTGGAGTTCCTGATCGGCACGCCCGTCTCCAAGCACCATCCGGCGAAAGGGTACCAGGCCCTGATGGATCAGGGGCTGATCAACATCGAGCCGCTGACCTACATCCGCGGGCGCAGCATTCCCCACCAGTTCATGATCGTGGACGAGGCGCAGAACCTCACGCCGCACGAGATCAAGACCATCATCACCCGCGTCGGGGAAGGCACCAAGATTATCCTCACCGGCGACCCCTACCAGATTGACAACCCCTACGTGGACTCCATCTCCAACGGCCTCAGCCACCTGGTGGAGCGGTTCAAGGAGGTGCCCCTGGCCGGCCACGTCACGCTGGTGCGCGGCGAGCGCTCTTCCCTGGCCGAAATGGCGGCCAATATTCTGTAGAGAATCGAAGGTTCCCGGGCGCCGCCGAAAGGCCGCCGCCGGTCATGCGCGCGGCACGGGCTTTATTGGCCGGCCTGCCGGAGGGCGTTCACGAACCGCGAGGTGGACTGGGTGAACGCATGGCTTTCGCCCAGGGCGTTGAGGAAAATCTGGTGCGCCCGCTCCGCCATATGCAAGGCTTCCTGCGGCTGCTTCATTTTTCGGTGGAAGACCGCCTTGTTGACCATCACGATACCGTACTCGGGATGGTGCTCACCCAGGATTTTGCCGCCGATCTCAACGGCCTCCTCGAAATGGCGCCGCGCCTCCTCCGGCTGGGCGAGGTAGCTGTGCACCAGGGCGACGTTGTTGAGCCGGGAGGCGAATTTGGGATGGTCGGTGCCGATGGTGCTCCTGCCGATCTCCAGGGCCTGCTGAAGCAGGGGCAGGGCCGCCTCCGGCTCTCCCAACTGCAGGTGCAGCACGCCAAGATTGTTCACGTGCGTGGCGAACTGCGGGCTTTGTTCCCCCACCGTGGCGCGGTCAATCTCCACCACCTGCTGCAACAGCGGCAGGGCTTGGCCGAAATCGCCCCGCTCCTGATGCAGCCCCGCCAGGTTATTGAGATGGGTGGCGTATTGGGGATTCGACTCTCCGAGCGAGGCCCGGTCCACTTCCAGCGCCTGCTGAAACAGGGGCATCGCCTCTTCCACCTGCCCCAGCTCCCGGCAGACCACACCCAGGTTGTTGAGCAGCACCGCGTATTGGGGCTGGCTTTCTCCGCCGGACTCGCGCTGCAGCTCCAGGGCCTGCTGAAGCAGGGGCAGGGCCTGGCCGGAGTCGCCCTGCTGATGCAGCCGCACCGCCTGCCGGGCCAGTTGCATGGCGCCTCTGGGGCCTGCCAGCGCGGACTCTTGTGTGACCAGTGCGTCCGTGCCCGTCTCGGCCGCGGAGGCGACTTCCGTGGTTTCCACCATGGCTCCTTATAATCTTTACGATCTGAAATTATAGATGGTTTGTATCAAATATACGCTCAAAACAAAAGCGGGGCCGTCTCCGCCGCATCACCCTGCCTGGCAGGACGGTGAATTTTGCCGGCAAATGAATTTTGCCGGAAGCGTAGCCGCCGCACGCTCACGCTCGCCGGTGCGCTAGAAGGAAACACCGAGACCGATGGTGAGAAAAGTTCCCCCCAGATCCAGTTGCGGCCTGCGGGCGCGAAACTCGATGACCACCGGCGCGCGGGTGCGCCCGTATTCCAGCAGCAGGTTGAACGATTCCGTCAGCAGGATGCGCGCGCCCAGCCGGGTGGTGAATACGTTGCGGCTGGTGTCTCGGAAAGAAAACGCCCCCCGTTCGAAATATTTGAGGAAGTAGTTTCCGCTGCCCAGCCCGAAATAACTGAGCACCGGGCCGGTGCGTGCATAAAACTTGAGGGTGTACAGCACGGCCTTGCCCTTGATCTCCACGTGGCCTTCGGGCAATACCGCATTGGGATCGCGGAAGTCCATCCGCTTGTCGTAAACGTGATACTCGAGGCCCAGGCCGACGCCGAAGATTCTGTCGGGGAACATGACCACGTCCACTTCCACCCCCCTGGTTTCCACCTTCCGGTCGCCCACCAGCGGCCCGTGGTCCATTTCGAAGTCTTCGACCAGGTTGCCGCTGGACTTCTCCGCGTCCTGGAGACCGAGTTTGAGCGTGACATAATACTCCATGCCCCCCTGGGCGTGCGCCCGCCCCGGCAGCGCGGCAAGCCCCGCCCCCAGGGCCGCCCCGGCGGCCAACAGCGCAACAACGTTCCGAAGTCGTCTCACCATTGCCATCCCAGCTCCAGAAACAGGGTCACGTCGGCCTCATTGATCGTGCTGTTGACGTCTTCGGTAAATCCGACTTCCAGCAAAAACCCTTCCCTGCCGTGCTTGTAACCGATGGTAACCAGTTCCGTGTCCTTGGCCAGATCCAGGTTGATGGACGTCCGCGTGCCGCCGGGGTCGCGCTTGAAGAAGTTCGACTGGGACACCACCTGCCCCACGAAGGCATTGTCCTCATCCGCCTGAAGTTCCAGGGCGAACATGCGGAATTTGCGCTCGGTCTCGAACTCTCCGCCCGGAACTTTTAACCTGACCTTGCCGAGCTGGTAGTGGGCGATCAGGAATCCGAAACGCTTGCCCAGCAAAACAGAATAGCCGAAGTCCTTGTTGCCGCTGCTGATCAGACTTCTGTCCTGGTTGGGCTCGGAACTGAGCGGAAGTTTGTAGGAGAACTTGACGCTGAAGGACGGCAGAAAATCCCCGCCCTCGGCCAGGTTCCACTTCAGGTTCAGCACCGGGTCCTGGGGCTCGAAGTTGATGCTGCGGGAGGTGTTGCGGATGAACTGGCCGTTGAAAATCACGAAATAGTCGAAGCCGTCCCGGTCCGCCGCCTCGCGGTTGGTGTTGACCGCGTTGAAGGTCTCCTCCACTTCCAGGATCAAATCGTCCAGGCTGCCGCCGCCCAGGGAAATCCACGCCAGTTCCAGACCCAGCTCCAAACTGTCCGTGAGCCCGTACTTGAACTCGAACAGGTGCCTTTCCATCTCCACGTCAATGTAGAGGCCATAGCCCGTACCAAGGAAATTCGCGGCCGTCAGCCCGGCGTCCACGTCCGAGGGGGTAATGATGGGGGAGCCTGCGTCGATGCGGGCGGCGGTCTGGGAGTTGATGAAGGTGCTGGTGACGGCGAACTGGTAGGTCACCCGAAGGGCGCCATCGGGAATGGTGAGCGCCTGATCCGGGGTAAAATCCAGATAGGGCAGGGTCGGCGGAAAGAAACTGCGCACCGCGAACGGCCCCAGCCCGCCGTTCTCCCCTCCGGACTGGCCATACGCGGGCCCGGACAGGATCAGCCCCAACGCGATTGCGGCGGCCGCGGCGGTGTTGACGATTCGACCCATAACAAACATGGCAGGTTGCCAAATCCCTGAAAAACGAGAAAAATGCCTTTCCGCATCACTGCGAAAGGCGTGCATTCGGTTTAAAAGTCGGTTGTTCAGGGCAAATCTTGAGTTTAGCGGCGGATGTGTCACAACCTGTGAAGGCAAATTTGAGCGAGCGGCCTCACGGACCGGAATTCGTATCCATTTTCCCCTTCAACGTTGCATTTGCCTGGTGTGAAGGCGAGGAAAAGGGGGAAGCGGGCCTGTTGCCCGGAGAGCGCGCCCTGCTGGGCGATTCGGCCTCGGCCAGGCGCCGGCGGGATTTCGCCCTGGGCAGGCATTGCGCCCGCACGGCCCTGGCGAAACTGAGGGACGGAGTGGCGGACGATGCTGAGGGGAGCGAGGCGCCGGCCATCCTGCGCGGCGAGGGTAGAATGCCCCTCTGGCCGGAGGGGGTGGTGGGGGCGATCACCCACACGGGCGGCAAGGCGGCCGCCGCGGTGGCGGCGCAAACCGACTACCTGGGGATCGGGCTGGATCTGGAGCGGATGGCCCGCCGCGCCGGAAAACTGGCCGGGCGCATCCTCAGGCCGGAGGAGCAGACAGAGTTGGAGGGTCTGTCCGATGAAGCGCGCGAAGCGCGGGTGACCCTGGCCTTCTCGGCCAAGGAGAGCATCTACAAGGCGCTCAATCCGGCCACGGGCATCTACCTGGGCTTTCAGGACGCCCGGATCGAATTCCTCGCGCCCGCCGGCGAGGCGGAGGGCGAGCTGAGGTGGCGGCTCCACAAGGCGTGCGGCCCC
>CBDUSX010000245.1:0-4868 GCA_965369935.1 uncultured bacterium | reverse complement strand
GGAGACTTTTGCAGCGCACCGGGACGATGAAGCCCTCAAAGCCGCCGTGCTGACCGGGGCGGGCGACAAATCCTTCGCCGCGGGGGGCGACCTCCGCGATCTGGAAACGATTCGCACCCATGGAGCCGCCGTCGAGATGGCCGAGCAAGCCAAGGCCGCGCTGGAAAGCATCCGCAGTTTCCCTGTTCCGGTAGTGGCCGCCCTCAACGGAAACGCAATGGGCGGAGGCGCAGAACTTGCGATGGCCTGTGATTTCAGGGTGGCGGCGGCGCATGCCCGGATCGGGTTCGTGCAGGGCAGGCTCAACATCACCTCCGCCTGGGGCGGCGGCGTGGACCTGATGCGGCGGATCGGCCCGGACCGGGCGCTGGCGATGCTTTGCAGGGGCGAGATGGTGGATTGTGCGCAGGCCTTGGCACAGGGATTGATTGATGCCCATGCCGAAAACGGCCAGGAACTGGAGGAGGTGCTGCAGAATTTCCTGCGCCCCTTTGTATCCCAGGCGCCCCAAGTGCTGCGGGGCTTCAAGCGCCTGGCCCTGGGGGCGCGGGCGGGCCTTTCCCGGCAGGAGTTGGACAAGCTGGAAACCGAGGTTTTCGCGCCCACCTGGGTTCACGAGGACCACTGGGAGGCTGCCGGCAAAATCCTTACCTCAAAGGGTTGATTATGAAAGCAAGCAGAGAGGGAACTCCTTCTTCCCGGCCGGGAGAAGACGGGAAGCGCATCGAAACCCCTTCCGGCATCGAAATTCCCACCGTGGCGACCGAAGAGATGAGGGAGGGGGCGCTGGGGCTCCCGGGAGAATATCCCTTTACGCGGGGGATCTTTCCGGACGGCTTCCGCGGCCGTCTGTGGACCATGCGCCAGTACTCCGGGTTCGGCACCGCGGAGGAATCGAACCGGCGCTACCATTTTCTGCTGGAGCAGGGCCAGACGGGCCTCTCCGTGGCTATGGATCTCCCCACTCAGTGCGGCTACGATCCGGTGGATGAGATGGCGCGGCACGAAGTGGGCAAGGTGGGCGTTTCCCTGTCCACCCTGGCGGACATGGAGACCCTGTTCAACGGTATTGATCTGCGCGCCATTTCCACCTCGTTCACCATTAACGGCACCGCGGCCATGATCTTTGCCATGTACGTCGCCACGGCGGACAAGGCAGGCGTGCCCAGGGCCAAGCTGACCGGAACGATTCAAAACGACATTCTCAAGGAATACGTGGCGCGGGGGACGTGGATTTTTCCGGTGCGCCCTTCAATGCGCCTGATAGCCGATTCCATCCAGTTCTCGAATCGGGAAACGCCGCGCTTCAACCCCATCAGCATCGCCGGGGCGCACGTGCGGGATGCCGGCGCGACGGCGGTGGAGGAAATCGGCTACACCCTCGCCAACGGCCTGGCATACGTGGATGAAATGGTGAGGCGGGGGGCCGATATTGACGACTTTGCCAGGCGGCTCAGCTTCTTCTTCTACGTCCATGCCGATTTTTTCGAAGAGGTGTGCAAGTTCCGCTCCGCCCGCCGCGTCTGGGCGCGGCTGATGAAAGAGCGCTACGGGGCAACGGACCCGAAGAGCCTGTTGTTCCGGTTCGGGGTGGTTTGTGGCGGCTCCTCCCTCACCGCGGCCCAACCGTACAACAACATCGTGCGGGTGGGCATCGAAACCATGGCCGCCGTGCTGGGTGGGGCGCAGTCCATTTTCACCTGCGCCTACGACGAGGCCTACCAGATTCCCACGGAACAGAGCGCGGAGACCGCCCTGCGCACACAGCAGATCATTGCCTACGAAAGCGGAATTGCAAGCACGGTGGATCCGCTGGGGGGAAGCCATTACGTGGAGTACCTCACTGACCGCATGGAGGAGGAAATCCTGAAAGTGATGAAGGACATTGACGACTACGGGGGCGTCATCAAGGCCATCGAGGAAGGCTACATTCAAATGCGGATTGCCCGGCGGGCCAAGGAGCGCAAGGAAAAAGTCGATTCGGAGGAGCGCATCGTCGTTGGGGTCAACCGCTTCCGCCGGGAAGGCCAGTCCGAAGGCGTGGGCGAAACCTTCAAGGTCAATCCGAAAACCAGACAGCAAATCGTGGAGAAGTACAACAAGGTGCGCGACGGCAGGGACAACGCCGCGGCGGAAAAATGCCTGACGCGCCTGGGCGAGGCAGCGCCCAACGAGCAGGAAAACCTGATGCCCTATCTCGTGGACTGCGCCCATGCCTATGCCACGGTGGGAGAAATGGTGAGCACCCTGAAACGGCAGTGGGGAGAATTTCAGGAACCGATCCGGCTGGGCTGATGGAGCCGTGCGACATGAGTCTGAGGGGCAAAAGGATTCTCATCGCCAAACCGGGCCTGGACGGCCACGACGTCGGCGCAAAGGTGATTGCCCTGGCCCTGCGGGACGCCGGGGCGGAGGTGATCTACCTCGGCCTGCGCAAGTCGCCCGAGTTTATCGCCCGCGCGGCCGTGGATGAGGATGTGGCCGCCGTAGGCCTGAGCCTGCTCTCCGGCGCCCATCTGGAGTTGGTGGCGGAAACCCTGGCCAAACTCAAGGAATTCGACGGAGAGGACATCAAGGTATTCGTGGGCGGCACCATCCCCAGCGAAGACCATCAGGCATTGCTGGACAACGGGGTGAGCGGGATCTTTACGGCAGAGAAAAAACTGGAGGAAGTGCTGGCCGATCTGGCGAGGAGCCTTGAATGATGGAAAAGCGCGGCGGCGGCGGGCCGCTGGCCGGGATACGGATTTTGGAGGTCTCTCATTTTCTGGCCGGGCCCTACTGCGGCATGCTGCTGGGAGACCTGGGCGCGGACGTGATCAAGATCGAGTCGGCCGAAGGCGATATCGGCCGGCAAGTGGGGCCTCATTCCATCGGCGCGCACAACGCCTACTTTGCCAGCCTGAACAGGAACAAGCGCAGCATTTGCCTGGACCTCGCCTCCGAGGAAGGGCAGACGCGGTTGGGAGAGCTCGCGGCGACTTCCCGTGCCCTGCTCACCAACCTGCGTCCCGCGGCGATCAAGAAGCTCGGCCTGACCTACGAGGCGCTGAAGAAACACAACCCTAAGCTCGTGTGCGTCGCCCTCACCGGTTATGGCCTGGAAGGCTCCCACTCGCAGTTTCCCTCCTTCGATTACGTAGTGCAGGCTCTGACGGGGTTCATGCACCTGACCGGCGAGCCGGAGGCCCCTCCGACCCGGGTGGGCTATTCCGTGGTGGACAACACCACGGGAATCATGGCGGCGCTGGGCCTGCTGGCCAAGATCGTGGAAGGACAAGGAGGCCAGGTGGACGTTTCACTCCATGACACGATGCTCTCCCAGACTAATTATCTGGCCGGGGCGCTGCTCAACGGGGGCGAGCAGCCGCGCCGCTACCCCGGGGGAGGACACCCATATTTTGTGCCGGCCCAACTGTTTCAAACGCGGGACGGCTGGCTGTGCCTGTTTGTTACGCACGATGAGTTCTGGCGCCGTTTCGCCCGCGAGGTGGACCGTCCTGAATGGATCGAGGACGTCCGTTTTTCGACCATGGCCGCACGTCTGGACAATCGTGAGATGGTGGTGGAAGCAGTGGCCGCCCTGCTTCGGGAAAGGGATACGGCCTACTGGGTGGACTTGCTGACCCCCCACGGCATTGTAGTCTCCGGCGTCCGCACCATGCAGGAGGCCTTGGAAAGCGCCCTGGCCGCCGAGCGCGAAATGGTCGTATCCATGGACGTACCGGAGGGGCCGATCAGGGCGGTCGGCACTCCGATCAAGTTCCCGGCCGTCAATCCCGTCTACCGCCGGCCGCCGCTGCTGGGCGAGCACACCGAGGAAGTGCTGGGGGGCACGAAAAGGAAGTGAGCCGGAACGCGTTTCTCCATGGCCGCCGCGGACTTGACGCGGAGACTCTCTATCTCAACGGGACTAACATACGAAGTGGTGCAATAATTGGGGGCAGTTCACATGTGATCTGCCCCCCTGAGATCGATCCAGCCTGAACTCTAACGCTTAAACTGGAGCTGTTCCGGGGGGCGGGTCAAAGGATTCATCCGACTGGGCCAAACACAGATGGAATTTGCCCAGCGTCATCCAGATAGGCGGGAGAGTTCCGTCTTTTGGGTTTTCGCCAGTGAAAAGGGGTAATCCGCCTGACGCAATGCGGCAGAGCGATGCCGAAGATACGGAACGAAGCCATGAGCGATAGAATCAAAGAGGTGGGTCCTGGCCGCTACCGCGAATCCTACGGCAGGTATTTTGAGGACTTCAAAGAAGGCGACGTGTATGAACACCGGCCTGGCCGTACCCTCACCCAAGCGGACAATACCTGGTTTACCCTGCTCACCATGAACAACCACCCGATCCATTTCGATGCGGCCTATGCGGCGAAGTCGGAGTTCGGCAAGCCCCTCGTGAACAGCACCCTCACTCTGGCTATCGTAACCGGGATGAGCGTGAGCGACGTCAGCCAAAAGGCGGTGGGCAACCTGGGCTGGACGGACATCCGCCTCACCGCCCCCGTCTTCGCCGGAGACACGATCTACGCGGAGTCGGAGGTGCTCTCCAAGCGCGAGTCGAAATCCCGCCCCAACCAGGGAATCGTGCGGGTCAAGACCACCGGCAGCAAGGCGGACGGGACGGTATTCATGACCTTCGAGCGTACGGTGCTGGTGGCCAAGCGAGGCCACGCGGTGGATGACGTTGCCAATTACTAGGTCCGGCGGTGCCGATTGACAGGCCGTGCGGCGCTATGGCACAGGTGAAACAGATTCCGCGTCCAGCAGACACTCCCGGCCAGCGGCCGGAGCCGCGCCGGCTCATTGCCGCACATGCGCGCAGGATCCGGGCGCGGAGGCGACAGTTGTCCTGCCCGTGTCCGATC
>CBDUSX010000244.1:0-4894 GCA_965369935.1 uncultured bacterium | reverse complement strand
ACTCTTCCGGATAAAAGTCGCGGGTCCCTCTGACGGGTTGAAAGCTGGTCATGGTTTCAGGGTCTTGCTTTCGGAAACATCGCTGGGGAACGGAAATCGGGAGGACGCCACGCACCGGGTACCGCAAGCCCCTCCCGCCGAGCCTTGCACGCCGCCGGGGAAGCCATGCGGATTGCCCTACTTCTCGAACACTTTTGAGTCGGCCACGAAGGCCGTCATCCCTTCGGAGGTGAGGGGGTGGTCGGCCACGCCCATCAGCAGGTTGGCGGGCACGGTGAGGATGTCCGCGCCGGCCAGCAGGCACTCGGTCACCTGCACCGGATTGCGGAAGGATGCGGCCAGCACCTCGGTCTTGATGCGGTAGTTGTTGAACACCGAGACGATCTCGTTGATCAGCCGCACACCGGAGTCCTTGCGCGCGCCGCCGGCGGCCACGTAGGCGGAGTTGGCCGTGCGCTCCGGGCCGCCCTCCGGGGCCTTGTGGTCCTCCAGGAAGTGGAGCGAGTTGCCGGGGTCGCGCTCCACCTGATCGTGCTTGTACATGTAGTCGGCCAGCCGCCCCAAAAACGGCGAAACGTAGGTGGCGCCCGCATTGGCGGCCCAGAAGGCCTGGGTGCTGTTGAAGATCAGGGTGGCGTTGACCTTGATGTCGTTCCGCCAAAGCTGGTTCATCACCTTGAGGCCGGTGAAGGGGTCCAGGCTCTTGTCAATGGCCTGATAGCCCCCCGTGGGCACCTTGACCACCACGTTGCTGCCGATGCCCGCCAGCACCTTGGCCTGCTCGATCATCTTCTCCGGGGTCAGCTCGGTCAGTTCCAGCGACACGGGGTAGGGCGCCATCAACTTCACGATCTCCTTCATCATCTTCATGGCGCCGGCCCAGGAATCCGCCCCGGCCCGCTTCATCAGCGAGGGGTTGGTGGTCACGCCATTGATGATGCCCCCTTCCTTGAGGGGCCGGATTTCCTCAATGGTGGCCGTGTCGGCAAAAATCCGCGGGGCGAAGGCGGCGGGGTGGGCCAGTTTTTTCCCCTTGGGGGTCAGATTGACCTCCTCCATGGTGACGCGCCGCTCGCCCGATCCCGGGTGAACATGCTCTGGCTGCAACATAGAACGTCTCCAATAAACGGTGTCCCAAGGCTAAATGAATTCCCTCTTGCGAGGGGCTTACACTACCCTTAAGCCGATGGAATGCCAAGGGTGTTCCCCGGCCGCCCGCCGCCCGCTCCGGCGGGAAGCCGCCCTGCCTTGCCGCCGGCCGGCCCTCCCGGCGCGAAGCTCAATACGCCCCGCCCCGCACTTCATCGGCCGTGATGGCGAACAGGTCGTGGTCTTCCCACACGTCGTTGATCTTCAGGTAGCGCAGGGCGCGTCCCTCGTGGCGGAACCTGCACTTTTCCAGCACGCGCAGGGAGGCCTTGTTGCGGGGAATAATAGACGCCTGCAGGCGGTGCAGCTCAAGCTCCCTGAAGCCGAAGCGCACCACCCGCTTCAGGGCCTCGGTCATGTAGCCCTGCGCGGCGCGGTCCCCGGCGATGGAGTAGCCCACGAAGCCGTTCTGCCAGATGCCGCGCACGATGCCGGAAATGCTGACCCGGCCACGCAGCAGGCCGTTGCGGTCGCCGCGCTCGAACACCCCCAGCAGCACGCCGCCGTCGTTGCGGCGGTCCTCCAGGCAATGCCGCAGGATGCTGCTCTGGCCCTCCAGGGTGAAGTAGGACTCCGGGTGGGCCGGCTCCCAGGGCGCCAGCCATTCCCTGTTGTCCAGCACATATTGCAGCAACCGGGGCGCGTCCTCGGGCTCCAGCGCGCGCAGCACCAGCCGGTTTGTTTTCACATGGGCGTCAATCACGGCTTCTCGCTCTTCTCGCGGCCGCTCCACCGCAAAACTTCTTTTTCAACCGCCACGCTGGAAATGCGGAAAAACCCGCGGGCCGCCTCGCTTCGGCCGGCGCCGGCCCCTCATGGTAAATATTGCAAAAACCTTAATTTTCCTTAGCCTCTTCGCCGCAATATCTCAAGCAGTGGCTGGCCCTCAGGCGGCGGACAAGCGCGGGGCGGGGCGGGGCGCTGGCTTTTTTGCCGGGCGCTGCTATCATATTTTTTGGCCATGCGTCCCTCCGCGGCCTGCCAGGCCCGGAGGGGACCTTCCCGGAACTTACCTGATCGAAACTCCCGATGCTTCCTGAAACGACCGTGAACCAAATTCTGGAACTGGCCTTAAGCCGCGGGGCCGATTTTGCCGAGGTGTTCTGCGAGGAATCGGACTCCTCCTCGGTGGAATTGCTGGACAAGAAAATTGACCGCATCAGTAGCGGCAACTCCTTCGGCGTGGGCGTGCGCCTGCTGTTGGGCTCGGACGCCTATTACGGCTACAGCAGCGACGCCGCACCGGAAGCCCTGCTCAAGCTGACGGAAAACCTGGCTCACTCCCTCAAGGAAGGCCGGCCCGGAACGCCGCAGGCGCCGCAGCCCACCGACGTTGAGGACCGGCACCACGTGGCGGTGGACCCCGCGAGCGTGCCCAAGTCCGAACGGCTGGAGTTGCTGCGCCAGCTGGACGGGCTGACCCGCAAGCACGGGGAGGCCGTGCGCCAGGTGGGGGCCTCCGTATCGGAAAAGAAACGCTCGGTGCTGATCGCCAATTCCGAAGGGCTGTGGGTGGAGGATCAGCGCACCTACTCCAGGCTCAGGCTGTCGGCCATCGCCGAGGAAGACGGCGGCCCGCAATCGGCCTCGGAAAGCCCCGGGGTGCTGGGGGGCTACGAGTTCTTCCAGGGGCTGGACGTAAACCGGCTGGCCGAGGACACCGCCACCTCGGCCATCCGCATGGCCGGAGCGGGCTATATTGAAGGGGGCACGATGCCCGTGGTGCTGGGCAACGGCTTCGGCGGCGTGATCTTCCACGAGGCCTGCGGCCATCCCCTGGAGACCGAGGCGGTGCGCAAGAACGCCTCGCCCTTCGCCGGCAAAATCGGCGAGGTGGTGGCCCAGCCCATCCTGACCGCCATTGACGACGGCACCATGGTCAACCATTGGGGATCGCTGAACGTGGACGACGAGGGCAACCCGGCCCAGCGCACGGTGCTGATCGAAAAAGGCGTGCTGCGGAGCTTCCTCTCCGACCGCATCGGGTCGGGGCAGGTGGGCGTGGCGCGCACCGGCTCGGCCCGCAGGGAGTCTTACAAGTTCGCCCCCGTCTCCCGCATGCGCAACACCTACATTGACCGCGGGCCCCACACCGTGGAGGAGATGATCGGCTCGGTGGACTTCGGGCTGTATGCGAAAAAAATGGGCGGGGGCTCGGTGGACCCGGCCACGGGCGAGTTCAACTTTGCAGTGCAGGAAGGCTACGCCATCCGCAAGGGGAAGATCGCCGAGCCCGTGCGCGGCGCCACCCTGATCGGCAAGGGCTTCGAGGTGCTGCCCCTGATCTCCATGATCGGCAGCGACCTGGAACTGGCCGCGGGCATGTGCGGCGCTTCCAGCGGCTGGGTGCCCACCACCGTGGGCCAGCCCACCATCAAGATTGACAGCATTCTCGTCGGGGGGCGCTGATGGACAATCAGCAGGCCATCGACTACGTGCTGGCCCTGGCCCGCGAGCACCGGCTGGCCGACGTCGACCTGCTGCTGGGCCGCGAGGAGAGCCTGACGGTGAAGGTGCTCAACCAGCGGGTGGAAAAGGTGGACCAGTCCACCGGTCTGGGGCTGGGCATCCGGGTGGTCATTGACGGCCGCACGGGCATCGCCTTCACCGAGCGGCTGGAGAATGCTCCCATCGAAAAGGCCGTGCTGGCGGCCAGGGAGAACGCCCTGCTGCTGGACGCCACCGAGGTGGTGCTGAACACTGAAATTCCGCCGGTGCCGGAGCCGGAAACCCTGGAACTCTACCGTCCCGAACTGGAAGAGCTGAGCTTCGACGACCTGGCGGCCTTCGCCCTGGAAATGGAGGGCGCGGCCCGCGGCGCCGACAAGCGGGTCACCGCCGTGCCCTACGCGGGCGTGAGCCGCTCGCGGGGCGAATACCGGGTGGTCTCCACCCACGGCATGGACTACACCCAGCGCCAGAACCGGGTGGGCGCATACTGCGGCGCATTGCTGGAAGAAAACGGGGCCCGCAAGAGCGGCGGCCATCACTGGGCCGCCCGGCAATGGGAGCCCGCCCAGGCCGTTCATCTGGGGCGCGAGGCGGTGCAGAGGGGCGCGGCCCTGCTGAGCGCGGCCAAGATTCCCGGCGGCCCCCTGCCCGTGGTGCTGGACGAGTACTGCGCGCCGCAAATGCTGGGCATGTTCCTGGGCGCCTTTTCCGCGGAGGCGGCCCAGAAGGAGCAATCCCGGCTGAAAGGGCGGTTGGGGGAGGAGATCGCAAAGCCCACCATCACCCTCAGCGACGATCCCCACCGCATCGGGGCGCCGGGCTCGCGCTATCTGGACGCCGAGGGCACACCCACCGCGCCCCTGCACCTGATCGAGGAGGGGCGCTTCGCCAACTTTCTCTACCATGTGGAATCGGCCCGCAAGGAAGGGCGCGCCTCCTCCGGCCATGCAGGGCGCGGCTACGGCAGCGGCATCTCCACCCGCCTGCACAACGTGGTGCTGCCCACGGGCACGCACGACGTGGAGGCCCTGTGCGCCCTGCCCGAGCGCTGCCTGCTGGTGACCGAGCTGGAAGGGGCGGCGGGCTGCAACCCCCTGAGCGGAGACATCTCCATCGGCGTGCAGGGCTTTCTGGTGGAAGGCGGGCAGCGCGGCCAGGCCGTGGACAGCGTCACCATCGCCGGCAATTTCTTCGAGTTGCTGAAAAACATCGAGGCGGTGGGGGACGCCTACCAGCCCAACCTGACCAGCATGTTCATCCCCGCGCTCTTGGTGGACGGGCTGGTGGTTTCGAG
>CBDUSX010000243.1:0-4898 GCA_965369935.1 uncultured bacterium | reverse complement strand
GGGGGCGGCCGTCAGTTTCGTCCGGTTGCGACCGGCGTGTCGTCCCGGTTGCCCCATTCCGCCCAGGAGCCGTCATAGCCCCGCACGTGGGGATAGCCGAGCATCCTCAGCACGAAATAGCTGTGAGCGGCCCGCATCAAGGTCTGGCAATATACCACGATTTCCTGCCGCGGGGCCAATCCCAGCGCCCGGTAAGCCGCGGCGATTTCCGCCTGTGGACGCAGGTAGGCGGGGCGCCGCGGGTCGAGATGCCGTTTCCAGTGGAACAGCCGCGCGCCCGGAATGTGGCCGGCCCGCTTGGCAAAGCGGGCGGAGCCCTCGTACTCCGCCGGGCTGCGGGCGTCCACCATGGCGGTTCTGCCGTCCTTGAGGCGCCTCCGCATCCAGGCCAGGTTCGCCACCCGTTCCGGGCGGGAACTGACCACCAGCCTGGAGGGGCGCGGCGCCGGAAGGTGCCTGCTCACCGGCCGGCCCTGCCCTGCCCATCCCGGCCAGCCGCCGTCCAGCACCCGGCCGCCGTCGTGGCCCAGATGCTCCAGGGCCCAGAACAGGCGCGCGGCGAAGAGGCCGTTGGCGGAACCGTAGCCCACCACGATCGAATCCTTGCGGATGCCCGCCCGGCGGAAGGCGGCCTGCACCCGCCCGGTTGGCGGCAACATGCCGGGAACGCCCCCGCGGGTGGCGATGAGGGCCGAGACGGGAAGATGCACCGCGCCGGGGATGTGGCCCTTGCGGTAGGCTTCGGCGTCGCGCAGGTCCACCACCCGCAGGCGGGGCCCGGCCAGGTGTCCGGCCAGCCACTCCGCGCTCACCAGCAGCTCCGGCCGCGGCCGCAGCGCCCCGCCTTCCGCCGCCCACAGCGGCGCCAGGCCCGAAGCACAAATGGCGAGGGCCAGCAGCAGCCGGAAGAGGGTGAGGAAAATACGGGCAGGCATCATCCGCAGCGGCATCATTGGCAACAAAGCAAGGCGATACACGGCACCGGCGGCAATGCCGGGGCGCGGCGCCTGCAATTCAACGGAAACTCTTAAAATATGGGGAATTTGCGTGGATGGTGACGGGGACGCCCGCGGGCGCCCCCCTCGCAAACCTAGTCAACCACCGACTCGTAGGTCTGATCCAGATCTTCGCGCACCGTGGAACGGCGGCGGGAGAAGTCGGCAAAGGCCGTATCGTGGAAGCCCTTGGAGACCGAATACAGGAACTCGTTCAGCACGTTGGCCATGGCCATCATGGTGGTGCGCTTGCGCTTCACCGAGGTGATGTCCACCTCCAGCAGCACGCCGGGCAGAATGTGATACGGATTGGTGGTGGACTCGAATTCCTCGAATTTCTGATCCAGGAACTTGATCCGGTTTTCCACCAGGGAGCGCTCGACAGGATGCTGGTTGCCGTAGACCTTGGTCATGATCTTGCCGATGTTGATGACCCGCTTGCGCATCTCGTCCACGAGGTGAAGATTGGTCTTGTTGGCCTCTTCAGCTTCCGTGATGCGGGGCGGAATGAACACGATCTCGTTCCAGAGCTTCGGTGCCTCTTCTTCCTCATCTTCTTCCTCTTCATCCACCCGTGAACCGAACCAGCCCCGGCTGGGCTTGTCCTGTTCCAGGTAGTGGGCGGAAATGTCGTTCCAGTCCTGGTAGCCCTTGGCCGTCTTGTCGTCCTCATACAGCACGTCGGCCACCTCCACCACCTTCATGAATTCCCGGTGTATCTCATCGAACTGCAGGTCGTACGCGTTGCGCATGGCCCGGATTTGCTCATCGTCGTAGTAGGTGACGCGGATCTTGTAACGCTCGTCGGGGAGGTTGTTGATGTCCGTGTCTTCGTACTCGCGGATCACCGCTTCCCGGGCGTTCTTGAAGTTTTCCACGTGCTGGTAACCCATCTTGGAGGTGTCCAGGATGGCCGTGATGCTGTTGACGATGGTGTTGAATCCGCGGTTGCGGATGTTCTCATTGTCAATGATGCGCTTAATGTTTTCGCGCACGTTCAGCGGATCGTAGTCGTCCGGGTCAATTTCCGCGGTGAGGCCCGTGATTTTGTCCATGAAGCGCTTGGCCACGAACTGGTAGCGCTTGGACTGCTCGTTCGCGGTGTCGTCGTCCACGTAGTTTTCCAGGGCCTTGATTTTTTCGAACATCATTTCCGAATCGGCCAGTTCTTCCTTGCCCTCGTCAATCAAGGTCATGTTGATATCCTTGATCTCCTGGTCAACCAACTCATGGACGTGCTTGGCGATGATGTCCTTGATGATGGTGTCGATCGGCACCTCGTAATGGTAGATGGGGCTGATCAACTCGGTGTCCAGAATGTTGAGGGCCAGCTTGACGTCCACCACCGTCTTGGGCTTGAAGTAGTTGTTCTTGAAGGAACATTTGGAGATGGCGTAGGCGTTTTCACCCCGCACGAACGCCCCCACGTCCTGCTTCTGGCGCAGTATGGCGTTGGTCTCGTTTTCCAGCTCGTAGACGCCGCGCTGGAGGTGCCCCTGCAGGTGGCCGTAAATGTTGACGATGGACTTTTCGATTTCGCCCGTATTGAATTTGTCCATCCCGCCGATTTTGTCGAGAATCTCGGAGATTTCCCGCGGCGTGTAGCGGTTGAGGGCGCGGTATTCTTCCTTGTCCACCAAGTCCCGCACCTTCTTGCCCATTTCGTCTTCCATGGTGACCATGTAGCGGTTGTACATGTTCTGGAAGTTCTGGTTGAAGTAGTTGTGCAGCTTGGACTTGACGCCGCCCATGATGTCCACTTTTTCCAGCACTTCGGGAGGCAGCTTGGCGTGGATGTGGTTGAGGACCTTGTCCACCTCTTCGTCGATAATCAGCTTCGACTCTTCGTACTCGTTCCTGCTGTCGCGGTTAAGGCTGTTTCTGGAACCTACGGCGCTGGGCTTCTCCGGATGAATGACATTCGGGCCCCTGCTCATACTGTCTCTTGCCATTACGCTGCTCCTTTATTGCCTTACGGAAAGTGCAACCTGCCAACAGGACAAGTTTTCTGTGATCCTGCCAAGAATAACCTGATCGGTGTGAATAATTCCCTACCTAATTGTGTGTTTTGGAACGAATTGTCAACCCAATTTTACATTTCCGGTCCCCGCGGAGCTTTTCGGGTGCTGTTGCCCCTGCCATGGGCCGGAGCCGGCGTCACTGGCGCGATAGCGGCGCGTAGAACAGGCCGGGATTTTCCCATACCATGGTCACGGTGCCCGGAATGCCCGTGACGAGCATCCGCATGGGCTGCGCCCCGGGCTTTTGCCCCAGCAGGTGTTTGTCCAGCTTGGGAAAGCTGATGCGCACCACTTCCGACCATCTGTCCAGGCCGGTGAAATATTTCGTCAGGAACGCGTATATGGAATTCTTCTCGTCCACCGGCTCTATTTTGGCCGGAGTGAGCAGTTGGCCGTCGTCGTCCCGCAGAAAGACCTTCCAGGCCGCCTTCGGTTTGTGCAGCTTTACCTTGTCGTTGCTGCCACCCCAAACCAGCAGCAGAAAGTCCATGTGGTTGCTGTATTGTTCGCGCTGCTCGTCCATCATGCGGGCCACGTCATGTTCCTGAATCAGGAACCGCTCCTTGAGCGTCTGTATAAACAGCTTGCGGTAGCGCATGTCCTCGTAGATCGCGTCCACCACCATCACGGGGCGGAAATCCTGGTACAGGTTGCCGCTGCGGTAAACATCGTGAAAATACTCGAAGGTGTCGCCGCTTTTGAATCGCAGGTTGCCCACCACGTTCTGCGGGTCCCCGCGTTCCCTGGCCGAGGTGCATCCGGCGATGAAAACCACAGCGAGCAGAAGGGCGGCCAGCATCCGGGGGCGGCTCCCGGCGGAGCGGGGCGGATTGGTTTTTGTTGTATTTTCACTCATGTTGTGCCTTCAATTCCGTTCAACGACCAATTGGGGTCTAATACGACAAATAAAGAATTGGCGCCGGGCTGTCCATAAATTCCCGTATGGTGGATTGAGGGGAAGGTTTCCCCGGGTCGGGATTTTCTAATGTATTTGGAGGGATTCTCCCTGGTGTACGGGCCGCGCAAACGGGTCCGGGCCGCGCCCGCCTGCCGCCGCCGGGGTTTCCCTTTGCGGGGCCGGATGCGTTACACGGTATACACGATAAGGTAAATCCGTCGAGATTTCACGTTTGGTTGGACACGGGACCTCAAAAGGAGATTTAGGATTATGACTACGATCACGGCAATCATTCTGCTGGGGCTGCTCTCGATTCTGGCCGCGCTCCTGTTCAGTTGGCTGGTGGCCCGCATACCCGCCACGCACGGCGTGACCGACGAGGGGCATGCCGCGGCCATGATTCGTGTCTCGGAGGCCATCAAGGAAGGGGCGATGGCTTTTCTGGCCCGTGAATACCGCCACATGGCCATTTTCATCTTTTTCTTCGGGCTCCTGGTATACGTGCTTGTGGACACGCAGTTTGAGGGATATCCGTTTTCTGCCGCCGCTTTCGTGGCCGGTTCGGTAATTTCCATCCTTGCGGGATACGGCGGCATGCGCGCCGCCACCATGGGCAACGTGCGCACCGCCGCCGCGGCCCAGACCTCCCTGCGCAGGGCCTTCCGCATCGCCTTCAACTCCGGCGCGGTGATGGGCTTCGGGCTGGTCGGGCTGTCCGTGCTGGGGCTGATGGCGATGTACCTCCTGCTGGATCTGCTGATGGGCGGCGGGCAGGAGCATGTGGTGCATGTGATGGAAGCGCTGGCAGGCTTCGGGCTGGGTGGCTCCTCCATCGCGTTGTTCGCCAGGGTGGGCGGCGGCATCTACACCAAGGCCGCGGACATAGGCGCGGACCTGGTGGGAAAATTGGAGGAGAACATTCCCGAGGACGATCCGCGCAATCCGGCGGTGATCGCCGACAACGTGGGCGACAACGTGGGCGAC
>CBDUSX010000242.1:0-4902 GCA_965369935.1 uncultured bacterium | reverse complement strand
CTCGACCGCGGCATCATGGCGGCGGCTGAACAGATTCAAGTGGGCAAGGAGGGAGTGTGCCAAGGGGAGCTCGTCGTCCAGTGCCAGCGCTTTCTTTGCCAGTTCAAACGACTTTTCCATCGAGTTCTGGATGAGCTTGCTCCTGCCCGTTCTTACCTCCAGGGCATAGACGTAGGCCAGGGCGACGTGCGACAGGGCGAATTCCGGATCGAGCGTGATGGCCTTTTCCAGCAGCTTCTTGGCCTGGGCGCTGCCGGATTCGGTAAAGCTGTAGATGTGCTCGCGCGCTTTGAGCGTGGTGAAGTATGCCTCCAGGTTGCGCACCTTATCCCGCCGGACATGCGCCTGCTCTCCTTCGACCAGCTGGATTTCAAGGGCGGTCACGATTTGTTTGATGATTTCGTCCTGCAGGGCGAAAATATCCTCCAATTCCCGATCATAGCGTTCGGCCCACAGATGCATTCCGGTCGTGGCTTCAATCAATTGCGCCGTGATCCGCACCCGCTTCTCGGATTTGCGGACGCTGCCTTCCAACACGTAGCGCACGCCCAATTCGCGGCCCACCTCCCGCACACCGGAGGGCCTGTTTTTGAACGAGAAGGAAGAATCGCTGGCGATCACGAACAGGCCGGGATTTCTCGCCAGGTCCGTGATGAGGTCCTCGCTGATCCCGTCGCTGAAGTAGGACTGCTCCGGGTCTCCGCTCATGTTTTCAAACGGCAGAACCGCAATGGACGGCTTGTCCGGCAATGCAAGCGCTTGCTCTTGCGGGGAGCCCTTCGGCGAGCACTCAGCCATGGGTATGGCTCCCTCGTCGTTCCCGGCGCCGCCTGGGCCGCGCACCCGATAGGCTCTGACCGGCTGCCCGATATTCTTCAAATTTTGTTCGCCCAGAAACTCGCACTCGAGATTGAGTCTTCCGCCGATACTGTCAATTACACTGCCGGACAGGCAGATCCCGCCCGGTTCGGAAAGCGATTCCAGCCGCGCCGCGATGTTGATGCCTTCTCCATACAAATCGTTCCCGTCCTGCATGACGTCGCCAAGATTGATGCCTATGCGGAATTGCAGACGGCGATTTTCGGGCAGACCGCCGTTTCGCTGCGCCAATTCCTGCTGCGTCTGGATGGCGCAGTTGATCGCGTCCACCACGCTGCCGAACTCCGCCAACAGGGAGTCTCCCGGGGCGTTGACCACGCGGCCGCGGTGGGACTCGATGCATTGGAAGAAAATCTGCCGGTGGGTGGTCAGGGTGCGCAGGGTGGCCTCCTCGTCGCCCCCCATCAGCCGGCTGTAGCCGACCGCGTCCGCCACCAAAATCGCGACGAGCTTGCGCCCGATGCCATCAGGCTCCATATTTCCCCTCTTTGTTTCAGCCCACGCCTTAAGGTCTGCCCTCGCTATGCAAGGCTGTGGCCCCTCCCGAAGCCGCCCCAACCCGGGCCGGGCGGTTGCGCGCGGCGCCGGGCAGGCTCAGGCGCCGGGCGTACCGGGCGCCAGCAGGCGGGCCAACTCCTTGCGCCAATCCTTGTCGGAAAGCTCGACGCGCTGGCCGTCGGCGAGCACCTTCCAACAGCCGCCGGCCGTGTTGACGAGTTCGGTCACGGAATTTGCGGGGACTGGGGGGTCTTCGGCGGGCTGCGCCTCCTGCGCGGGCGGAGATTCTTCCGGTTCCTGGTGGGTCTGGGTGTCCTCGGGCGCATCCGCGCCGTTGCCGCGTTTGCTCATGGGGCCGCTCCTTTAACCTTTGCGTGGGGGTGGGTCATTAAACGCGATAGGTCATTAAACTGTTCACGGAGAGTTCCTAGGCATTTGTTCTAGCATGACATTTTTAGCATGAGTGAGGGAGCCGCTCAAGGGGTCCGCAAAGGCGGTTTCGGCCCGGCCCGGTGGCGGGGCCGCGCGGAATTTGCTAGGCTGACCCCGCTTCCGCCCGGGCCCGCCCGCGGCAGGGCATGCATCCATCCATTCTACACCGGGACAAAGATGAGAACCTGGATTCTCTGCTGGGCTGTCATGGCGGGCTTGGCGGCGAGCGCCGCGGCGAATCCGTATATTCATGGAGACCCCAAGGCCAAGCGCAGAGGACTGCGCCGGGAGCACTTCAAGGTGCAGCCCCACAGCCTGCATCCGGTCAACGTGACGGACTTTTATGGCAACCGGGTGTTGGGCTATATCTACGAGTCCCTGGCGGCCACGGACGTGGAAACCCTGGAGCACATCCCGCAACTGGCCGAGCGCTGGGAAATCTCCCCCGACAAAAAGGTGTTCACCTTCCACCTGAATCCCAAGGCGGCCTGGCAGGACGGCCAGCCCGTGACGGCGGAGGACGTGAAGTTCAGCTTCGACGTGCTGTTTCACAAGAAGCTGAAAACCCGCGCCAAATGGATGTCTTACTACAGCCGGATCGAAAAGGCGGAGGTGCTCGGCAAGCGCAAGGTGCGCTTTACCGTGCGCAAGGACCATTTTCTCAATTTCGTCCGGGTGGCGGGCCTGCGCATCGTGCCCCGCCACAAGTTCAAGGGCAAGGACCCCAACCGCACCTCCCTCACGAAAAAACCCATGGGCAGCGGGCCCTACACCTTCAAAAGCTGGACCAAGGGCGCGGCGGTGAAGCTGGGGGAGCACAGGAAATACTGGGGGCGGGGACTCCCGCAAAACATCGGGGCCTACAACCAGAAGCTGCTGATCACCAAGATCGTCTCGGCGGACAAGGTGGCCCTGGAAACCTTCAAGAAAGGTGAGTTGGACCTGATCCGCCTCACGCCGGAGCAATGGGTGCGCGAGACTTCCGGCAAGGCCTTCGGGCTGGGAGCGGAGTCGGGCAAAAAGCTGATCAAGCTGGACGTGCAAAACAAGGCCCCGCGCGGCTACCGCTACGTGGGCTACAATCTGGAGTCGCCTCTGTTCCGCGACAAGCGCGTGCGGCGGGCCATCAGCCACCTCTTTGACCGGGACACCTTCATCGACAAGTTCTACCACGGCATGCAGGTGAAGGCGGTAGGGCCCTTCCAGGCCAATTCCCGCTATTCCTCCCCCAAGGTCAAGCAGATCGGATTTTCCATCCCCAAGGCCATAAAATTGATGCGGGCGGCGGGCTGGAAGGACAGCGACGGCGACAATATCGTGGACAAGGACGGCCGCCCCATGCGCTTCACCATCATGACCGCCGACCAGGAAACCTCGGTGAAAATGCTCACCCTGGCCAAGGAGGCCATGCGCAAGGCGGGGGTGGACCTGAAAATCAAGGTGGTGGACTGGACGAGCTTCCTGCAACTGATAGACGAACTGAAATACGATGCCGTCATGCTGGGCTGGTCCCGCGGCCCGTTCCCCGACCCCACCGCCCTGTGGCATTCCAGGGGCGCGGTGAAAGGCGGGCTGAACTTCGTGCGCTACCGCAACCCCGAGGTGGACCGGCTGATCGAAAAGGCGGTGAAGTCCATTCCGGATGCCGAGCGGGTGAAGCTCTACCGGCGCATTCACGAGATCATCTATGAGGACCAGCCCTATACTTTCATGATCGAGCGCAACCACATTCTGCTCGCCTACAACGCGAATTTCAAAACGGTGAAGCCCTGGTACACCTACGCGGTGGGGGAAGACTACTGGTGGATAGACCGCCCCTCCCTGTGAGGGCTGATTAGGACGCGCGGCCGATGGGCGAATATTTCCTGCGGCGGATTCTGTTCATGGTGCCCACCTTCATCGGCATCACCCTGGTCATCTTCGTGGTGATCAACCTGGCGCCGGGGGGACCCATCGAGCAGATGCTCAGCCAGATGCGCTTCGGGGGGCAGATGGCCGGCGGGGCCGCGGAGGGCAGCCTGAGCGGCATGCCGGACGAGGGGGTCAACGAGGAAATCCTGGCCGAACTCAGGCGGCAGTACGGCTTCGACAAGCCGATGCTCGTGCGCTACGGCCTCTGGCTGTGGAATCTGGCGCGGCTGGACTTCGGTCTGTCCTTCGTTTACGACGAGCCGGCGATCGAGGTGATCGTGAGCAAGATTCCCGTCTCCCTGCAATTCGGGGTGCTGTCCTTCGTCATCACCTACCTGGTCTGCATACCGCTCGGCATCGCCAAGGCCGTGGCCGACGGCACCCTGTTCGACGCCGTGAGCTCGGTGCTGGTGTTCGTGGGCTATTCGGTGACGCCCCTCATGCTGGGGGTGCTCCTGATCGTGCTGTTCGGGGGCGGCAGTTTTTTGAACTGGTTTCCCATCTTCGGGATGGTGTCTGATTTCTACGACGAGATGGGTTTTTGGGCCAGACTGGGCGACCGCCTCCACCACGTTGTGCTGCCGCTGCTCTGTTATCTGATCACCAATTTCGCCACCCTGACCCTGCTGATGAAGAACGCGACCCTGGAGGAGATCGGCAAGGAGTACGTCACCACCGCGCGCTCCAAGGGGCTGAAGGCGCGGACGGTGTTTTTCCGGCACGTGCTGCGCAATGCAATGATTCCCATCGCCACGGGTCTGGGCGGGTTTTTGGGGGTGTTCTTCGTGGGGAACCTGTTCATCGAGCAGATATTCTCCCTGGACGGCATGGGGCTGCTCTTCTACAACTCCCTGCTGGCGCGGGACTATCCAGTGCTGCTGGGCGTTCTCAGCCTAGTCAGCATCGCCCTCATGCTGGGCAACCTGGTTTCCGACTTCCTCTACGTGGTGATTGACCCCCGCATTGACTTCGCGAAGTGAGACAAAGCAGCACTATTCGCGAAACTGAATGGACCGCGACTTGTCCTGCTCTTATTATTCAAACGGCCAACTTGAGATTATCTCCTTGATCGGCGCAACAATTCTCTTGACTCACCGTATCAAAAACAAGAAAAGTGTTTCGTTTATGCGTCGGTTTGCACTTAATGTGCTCGCACCGCCCGATAAACGAGGCGGGATGAGA
>CBDUSX010000241.1:0-4977 GCA_965369935.1 uncultured bacterium | reverse complement strand
GCTAGCCTGAATATTTCACAAACAGCATGCGGGGGAACCAGTCCCCCCGCGCCCCCCTTTCTAGTGCCGGGTTTGGCTGAAAGCCAAATCCGGCAAAGCATGGGGTGCAGGGGTGAAAACCCCTGCTTGGGGATTGGGGGCAAAGCCCCCAAAAAACACATAGTGGGGGGCAAAGCCCCCAAGCTCAGCCGATGTGTTCGCAGATGTAGCGGGAAAACGGGATCGAGCAGGTGAAGCCGGGGGAGACCGCGTTCAGCACGTGCATGGAACGCTCGTCGTGCTCGAACACGAAATCCATCTCCAGCTTGCGGGTGTTCACGTTCAGCAACTGGGCGCGGATGCCCGCCTTGCCCCAATGTTTGTAATCGGCGGGGCGCACCCCTTCCAGCAATTCGGCCGACAGCGCCACCAGATGCGGCCGATAGTACTTGCGCAGTTCCTCGATCGCCAGGCGCTGGAAGCCGAAGCCGGAGAAGAGGAACAGCCCCGCCTGGCGCAGCAGAATATCCGCCAACTCGGCGAAGCTGAAGTTTCCCAGCCCCTCGTATTGCTCGCGCCAGAAGGCGGGGATGGCCGTGGGACCGATCTTGGCCTTGCCCGCGGCGGTGACGGTGAAGTGCACGCCCAGAAACGGGTTGCGCAGGTCTGGCACGGGGTAGATGTTGGTGCGCAGAGCGCCGGGGGGCTCGGCGGAATACAGGTAGAGCCCCTTGAAGGGCAGTATCCGGTACTGCTCCGAGAAGCCATAGTCGCGGGCGATCTTGTCCGCGTACAGCCCCGCCGCGTTGACCACGTAGCCCGCCTCGTAGAGCCCGGCGGAGGTCGTCACCCCACCGTCGCTCCGGCCCAGGTAGGCCACGCCGGGATGCAACTCCACCCCCTCGCCGGCCGCGTCGCCGCGCATGGCCTCCACCACCTCCACCGGATCCACCGAGGAGGTGGACGGGGAGAACAGGGCCCGCCCGCAGGTCTTCACCCGCGGCTCGATTTTTTTGGCCTCCTCCTCGCTGATGCGCTCCAGGGGGACGCCATTGACCTGACCCCGCCTGTACAGTTCGTCCAGCACGGGCAGTTCCGCCTCGTTCCTGGCCACGACCAGCTTGCCGCAGCGATTGAGGGGGATGCCCTTGGCTTCGCAATACTCGGTGAGGGCCAGATTGCCCAGGCGGGTGAACCTGGCTTTCATGCTGTCGGCGGAATAGTAAAAGCCCGCGTGCAGCACGCCGCTGTTGCGGCCGCTGGCGTGAAGCCCCAGGGCGGACTCCTTTTCGATCAGGATCACCCTGGCGTCGGTGAATTTGCGGCGCAGCTCGCGGGCGATGTTGAGCCCGATCACCCCGCCCCCGATCACCAGAAAATCGCAGGTGATCATGGCGCCTCCCGGGGCGGGCCGGCATAGGGCCGGCCTTCACACGGCCCGCGGCGGGCGCGGACGCTCAATGAATTTTCGCCGCCGCGGGGCGCCGGGGCTGGAGGGTCAATTCCATCTGATAGGCGTCTTCCCCGTTGGGATAGTAGCCCACCAGCAGGCGGGTTTTTTTGAATGCGGATTCGTGGTAGAGCCGCTGGGCCCCCAGATTGTGGGTGTTCACCTGCAGGGAGAGCATGGCCAGCTTTCGATTGCCGGAGCGGTCAATCCAGTCCTGCAGCAACTGCCGGCCCAGTCCGTTGCCGCGCAGGGCGGAATCCACCGCCAGATTGTCCAGGTTGGAGCGGTCTTCACTGACATGGGAGATGTAAAATCCGGCCACCGGCGAGACATCGGTTTTCAGCACCCGCACCTCGTACTTCCTGTTCAGGATGGCCGCCCGGATCAGGTCCGTACTCCAGGGCGTGGTGAACGCCTCGTTCTGGATGCGGTCAATTTCCGAAAAATCAGCCAGGGTCGCCGCGGCGATGCCGGTTTCCTCGGCCCCTGCCTTGGGAAGATGCATAAACGCCCGCCTCCGCAATTACTGCAAATTCCGCGATAACGGCAAGAATCCGCCGTGGAAAAGCCCGGCGCAAGCCAGGGCGCCTGGGGGCTTCCATGAAGCGTCCATTATGCCGGACTTGGGCTGTCCGTCAACACCTCGATGCCGGGCAGGCTGCGCCCTTCCAGGAATTCCAGGGAGGCCCCGCCACCGGTGGAGATATGGGAGATGCCCCCGGCCACGCCCGCCTGATTGACCGCGGCCACCGAGTCCCCCCCTCCCACCACGCTGACGGCCCCGCCGGCCGCGACGGCGCGGGCGATGGCGAAGGTGCCCTCCCGGAACGCCGGCAACTCGAACATGCCCATGGGGCCGTTCCACACCACCATCCGGGCGGGCGCAATGGCCTCCCGGAAGCGGGCCACGGTGCGTGCTCCGATGTCCAGGCCGATCATGCCTTCAGGGATGTCCACGCCGCAGGGCTCCGCGGCGGCCTGCTCGTCCGCGCGCGCGGCGGTCAGGTGGTCTTCGGGCAGCAAAACGGTTTTTCCCCGCGCAGATGCTTCGGCCAGCAGTTGGCCGGCCAGCTCAAGATGCTCCTCGTCCACCAGGGAGCTTCCCACCGCATGGCCCTGGGCTTTGAGGAAAGTGTAGGCCATGGCCCCGCCGACGAGCAGGGTGTCCGCCCGCTCCAGCAGGGAGCGGATGACGGATATTTTGTCGCCCACCTTCGCGCCGCCCAGGATGGCCACGTAGGGAGAGGCCGGCCGGTGCAGGGCATTTCCCAGGAACTCAAGCTCTTTTGCGATGAGAAAGCCGCAGGACGCCTGGGGAAACAGGCGCGCCGCCCCCACCGTGGAGGCGTGGGCACGGTGCGCGGTGCCGAAGGCGTCGGAGACATAGGCCTCCGCCGGTGCGGCCAGGGCCTTGCTGAACTGTGGGTCGTTGGCCTCCTCCTCCGCGTGAAAGCGCACATTCTCCAGCAGCAGCACACCCCCGGGCGTCAGGGCCGCCGCCGCCTGTTGCGGGCCGGGGCCGACCACCTCCTCCGAAAAAACCACCGGCGCGCCCAGCAACTCAGACAGTCTCCCGGCCACCGGGGCCAGGGAGAGCGCCTCGTCGCGCTTGCCCTTGGGCCTGCCCAGATGGGAGACCAGCACCAGCCGCGCCTTGCGTTCCATCAGGTAGCGCAGGGTGGGCAGGGCCGCGGCAATGCGCGTATGGTCCGTGACGCGCCCGCCGGCCAGGGGCACGTTGAAATCCACGCGCAGGAGCACGGTCTTTCCCGCCACGTCCGCCTGATCCACCCTCAGTTTTGCCATGCCTCCGCTCATGGGCTGCAGCGCCCCTGAAATTCAAACAAAATTTTCTCCCCGCAGCCGGCTTTCACCAGGAGGGTTTTCTTTCCCTTCCGCCGCGTATATCCTTTCAGTATAGTACACAGGAAGAAACCCCGTCACGGGGTCTTGTTTTTTCGCCCTGCCGGCAGCCGTGCCGGTGGAGCCGGTGGCATCGGCGGAGTCGGCGGTACCGGCGGTACTGTAAAAAAAATGCCTGGAAACGAATTCCTCGCTATAGATTCGATATATATCCCGCCGAGCCCGGCGCAAGGAGCCTTGTCAATGCCCGAATCCACCATTCCCTTTCCGCGGAAATCGTTTATCAACAGCCCCAGGAAATCGCCCAGGAAAACCCGCCACGCGCCGGACCCGGGTCACTTCCTGATCAACAGGCAGTCCGCGGTGCCCTTCCACATCCAGCTCAAGGAGCAGGTGCGCTACGCCATCATGAGCGGGGACTACGAGCCGGGCAGCCCCCTGCCCTCCATCCGCGAGATGACCGCACAACTGGGCATTCACCGCAACACGGTGCACCGGGTCTACCTGGAGTTGCAGGCCGGCGGGCTGCTGGTCTCGCGGCCCGGCAAAGGCGTATTCGTCAGCGAGTCCCTCACCGAGGTGCTCTCCGTCAAGGAGTTGAACGCGGCGGACGAGTTGATCGAGGAATACTTCCAGGCCGCCAACCGGCTGGGCATCAACCCCAGCACCCTGGCGCGGCTGGTGGGCCAGCGCGCCCCGGGCTACGACTCCCACCATCCCATCGTGGCCTTCGTGGAGTGCACCGCCCATCAGTCCCAGGAATGCGCGCGGGACCTGGCCGAGGCCTTCGGCATCAACGTGCTGCACCTGCTGCTGGACGACCTGCGCAAGAACGGCGGTGCGATCGCGGATAGCGTGCAGCACGTCGTGACCAGCATTTTCCACTTCGACGAGGTGGCCGAGCTGGCCGCCCACGAGGGCAGAAAGGTGCATCCCATCACCTACGACCTGCATCCGGCCACCCGCAAAGTGCTGCGGGAAGTCCAGGCGGACCGCAAGCTGGGTTTCATCTGCCACGACGCCAACACGGAGGAGGTGATCGGCGTGCAGGTGAAGGAGCGGGTGCCCGAAGGGGTGTTCGTGGGCTGCGCCAACATCGAGTCCGCCAAACACGCCCTTGAACTGATCAAGAAAGTGAACACGGTCATCCTCACCGAGGCCGCCGCGGAGTTCTGCATCAAGAACTGCACCCCCGACCACGAACTGCTGGAGTTGCATTTCGCCCTCAACCGGCCTTCCGTGGACAAGGTCACCCGCACCATCCTGTTCGAGCCGTAGTCAGCGGCAGTTCGGAAGCGTGAGATTGGGTCGGGGGGCCTTGCCCCCTGACAACCCCCAGCAGGGGCAAAAGCCCCTGCACCCCTATTCGGCCGGTGTTGGCCCAGGCCAACACCGGCCCTTAAAAGGGGGGCCTGGGGGGACTTGTTTCCCCACTTTTTCTTCTTACAAAGTTAGGCGGGAAAGAGCTTGAAGCGGGCGTCGCCATCGCGCTCGATTTGCTCGACCAGGTTGACTTCCCAGGTCAGGTACTGCTCCATCAGGGCTTCCGTGCCTTTGCCGTGGCCTTCCTTGTGCTCGTAGGGCTTGAGGACGGCGTCCTCGTCCAGGCCGGCGATGGCTTGCCCCTCGCCTTCTTCCAGGGGCAGGCCGGCCTCCCGCCAGGCGGCGGTGCCCCCGGCCAGCAC
>CBDUSX010000240.1:0-4977 GCA_965369935.1 uncultured bacterium | reverse complement strand
AGGGGCGGATTCTAGCAGATCAAGGGGCAAATGTGGATTGTGGGGGAACGGCGGGCGGAGGCAGCTCGCCACACGTCACACGGCCGGCGGGCGGGAGCGCGGCGGCGGAGGCAGCTACATCCACCGGGGGGCTCCGGCGGTGAAATTTCGCTCCATGCCGGGCCAGATGGAGGGAGGCAACTTTTACGAGAGAGAGCTGCCTTTTCCGCAAAACCTCAGGGCGATTCGGGAGATCCCGTCGCGGCGACCAGGGACAACTCCGGCTTCTCTTTGGCTTTGCGCCAATTTTCGGCCAATTCTCCCGCCAGTTTGCGCCTTTTGCCGGACAATTCCTTTTCCAGTTTTTGCTTCAGCTTTTTGTGCTTGGGGGTATTGTTCTTGCTCACCCGGCCTTCGGACAGCAACATCCACTTGTAGGCGTGCACCTTGCTCTCGGCGATTCCGTGCCCGCCTTCGTATAGGATTGCCATGGTGAACTGGGCGTCCGCGTCGTTCTGATTGGCGGCCTTGTGCACCCATCGGGCGGCCTCTTTCAGGTCCTGCGGCACGCCCTCGCCCCTCAGATAAATTCTCCCCAACTGCGCCTGGGCGTTGACATCGCCTTTTTCCGCCGCCTTGATGTACCAGGCCTCCGCCGCGCTGATGCTCTTGTCCGTTCCCTGCCCGTTTTCGTGCATCGTCCCGAGGTAGAAAGCCGCCGCCGGCACGTCATTTTCCCATGCCTTCAGCAACCATTTGCGGGCTTCGTCATAATCCGGAGAGCGGTTCAACCCGGCAAGAAAGATGCGTCCGGCGATATATTGTCCGGCGGCGTGGTTTTGCCTGGCGGCCTTGACCATCCATTCCCTTGCCTTGTCAATGTCCTTGGGTACGCCCCTCTCGTCGTCCAGATAGAACACGCCGAGCCTGTACTGCGAAGAGGAGTGATTCTGTTGCGCCGCCTTCTCGTACCACCGGCGGGCCTCGGCAAAATCCTTCTTTGTCCCCAGGCCCTCTTCATAAATCTTGCCCAGATCGTACTGGGCCACGGAATTCCCCTGCATGGCGGACTTCGTAAACCATTTGCGCGCCTTTTTGTAATCCTTGGGAACGCCATCTCCCACCGCGTGGATTCGGCCCAGTTCCATTTGCGAGACGGCGTGGCCCCCGTCGGCGGCCTTGCGCAGCCACTTGCGCATTTCCGCCGGGTTCTTCTTCACCCCCAGGCCCCGGCCGTAGATTATAGCGAGGTAATAGCGGCCTTCCCCGTCGCCCTGATCCGCGGCTTTGCGGAACCACTTGCGTGCCTGCTCCAGGTCCTCGGACACCACCCTGCCGTTGCCGTAAAAGAGGCCCAGCTTCACCTGGGCCCCGGCATGCTTCTGCGCGGCGGCTTTCCGGTACCATTTCAATGCTATGGCGTTATCCTTGGGCACGCCGTTTCCGGCCTCGTGCAGGCTGCCCAGTTTGTACTGGGCCTCCGGGTTGCCCTGCTGCGCGTTGGCTTGCAGCTTTTGCACGGTCGCCGGGGAAACCGACTGCTTCTTCTCCGGCGCGGATTGGAACAACTCCAGAACTCCGCAGCCAGACAGGACCAGCACGGCCATCAAAAACAACGCACTCAGTCGCAACATACTTCCCTCCCCGAAGGTACGAATGGTTTGATTTAAATCCATTTTATCAAAACTCAACTAGGTAGACGATACCGATCTATTTATTCGTACGAGAATATTTCCGAACCGGACATCGGCAGGGGCGGTCCGCGTCTGGCTTTCGCCGGCTCCGGATCACTGCCGGGCCGGCTTGGGTTTCCAATCCCGGGCCAGGCGTTTCGCCCGGGCGATTTCCTTGGGCGACATGTTCTTTTCCAGGCCCGCGCGCAGTTCGCGCAGGGCCTTGCTGTCCTTGCGGCTGGGATCGGCCAGGGCCAGACTGAACCACATGTGCGCCCGCACGGGATCCTTGGGCAGGCCCTGGCCCGCGCGATACAACGAGCCCAGCACGGCGTAGGACATCTTGTTGCCCTGCCGCGCCGATGCCTGGAACCACTTGGCCGCCAGGGCGTCGTCCCTGGGTGCGCCCCGCCCGCCGGCGTACAGCGTGCCCAGGTAATGCTGGGCGTCGGCATGGCCCTGGGCGGCCGCCTTGCCGAACCACTCCACCGCCTCTTCCATGTCCTTCTCCACGCCCCAGCCCCGCATGTACATGTACGCGAGACGGTACTGCCCCCCGGCAAAGCCCTGCTCGGCGGCCTCCTCGAACCAACGGGCCGCCTTCTCCCGGGTCTCCCTGCTCTCGCCCGCATCCAGATAGAACAGGCCCAGATAGTTCTGGCCCCTGGGATATCCCGACTCCGCCGATTTGATGAACCACCGCTCCGCCTGCTTGCGGTCCTTGGCCACGCCGAAACCGCGCAGATGCATCAGCCCCAGCATCAACTGGGCCTGGGGATGATCCTGGGAGGCGGCCTTGCGGTACCATGCGGTGGCCTGCTTGAGGTCCGCGGGCACGCCCCGGCCTTGCAGATAATAGTACCCCAGGGTGAACTGGGCCTGGCTGTCGCCCGCCTCCGCCTTTTTCCGGGCGGCCTGGGCCTGTTCGGCGGGGCTGAGGTTCTCCTCCGCGTCCGCGGGATTCTGCGTCTGCTTCGCTGGCCGCTCCTGGGCCCTGGCGGGGTCCGCCATGCCCAGAGCCAGCAACATCGCGAGCAGCAGCACCCCGAACAGCAGCACCGTCCTGGCAATCGTTTCCCCCCGCATGGGCCCTCCAAGGATTGTTTCGTTCTGCTTGAACATCCGGCCCGCGGGGCGCCGGACAGCTCTCAGCCCCGCTCCGCCTCGACGATCAGGTTTCCCAGGGCGTCGCCACGCAAGCGCAGCCCCGGCTCCAGGACGGTGGTGGCATCCGCCTGTTCGATCACCGCCGCACCGGCCAGCACCGTGTCTTCCGGCAGCAGGGCGCGCTCGTACACCGGGCAGTCCCGGAACCCGCCGGAGAAGTATACCTGCCTTCGCCCTTTCAGGGCACCCTCCAGGGAGGCCGCCCGGCGGCCGTCCGGATTGAGAAAAGTGGACTTGGGGCGGATGCCGATCACGGTGGTGTTGAGGGTGCGGATGCGCAGGGGCCGGCCGCCCAGGGCCGTGCCGTATTGCGCCGCATAGGCCTCCTCGAAGGCGCGCACGATCGCTTCCCGCTCCCCCGCCTGGGAGGCTGTATTGACCGGAGACATGGAGGTGCGCACCTCGTGCACCTGCCCGTCATAGGCGATGTCCGCGTGACGGAGCACCTCTATGCCCTCCACGTCAATCCGCTCCTCCTCGATCAGCTTGCGGCCCTGCTCCTCGTGGCGGGCGAACACGGCGTAGATGTCCGCCGGCTCCAGGTCGTCCAGGCGCCGGTTGAGGGTCTGCACGAAGTCGTGCCGCACGTCGGCGGCGATGCAACCCAGGGCGGAGGTGATGCCCGGCCAGGGAGGCACGATGGCCCGCGCGATTTCCAGTTCCTCCAGCACGGCGCAGGCATGGAGCGGCCCCCCGCCCCCATAGGCCACCAGGGCGAAGTCGCGGGGGTCGTAGCCGCGCTCCACGGTCATCATGCGGATGCCCGCGGCGATTTTGTGGTTGGTCACCTGCAGGATGGCCCAGGCCGCCTCCAGCGGGGACAGCCCCAGGGGCTTGGCGATGTGCCCGCCGATGGCCCGCCCCGCCTCTTCCGCATCAAAGCTCCAGCCGGCCTCCCGCCCGATGGGGTTATGCGGGCCGATGCGCCCCAGCAGGAGGTTGGCATCGGTGACGGTGGGCTCTGTGCCCCCCTGGCCGTAGCAGACGGGGCCCGGCGCCGCGCCGGCGCTGCGCGGCCCGATCTGGAGCATGCCCGCCCGGTCAATCCAGGCGATGCTGCCCCCGCCCGCGCCGATGGTGCGGATGTCGAGCATGGTGGTGCGCATGGGAATCCCATAGTCCAGGCTCATCTCCTGGGTGGTGGCCGCACGGCCCTGGCCCACCACGGCGATGTCCAGGCTGGTGCCCCCCACGTCGCAGGTGATCAGGTTTTCCTCGCCCAGAGCCTGGCCGATGTGCCGGGCGGCGATCACCCCGGCGGCCGGCCCGGAGAGGATGGTGTTGACCGAGAAGCGGCGCGCCACCTGCTGGGACATCAGCCCGCCGTTGCTCTGGATCAGCAGCACGTCCCGCCTGTAATCCCGCCCGGCGAGCTTTTCCATCAGGGCATCCAGATAGCGCTGCACCAGCGGCTGCACGTAGCCGTTGAGCACGGCGGTGCTGGTGCGCTCGAACTCGCGGATTTCCGGCAGCACCTCGCAGGCCAGCACGACGAACGGGTTCGGCCACACGCGTTCCAGCACGCGCCCGGCGGCCCGCTCATTCGCCGGGTTGGCGTAGGAATTGAGGAAGCTCACCACCACCACCTCCACGCCCTTCTCCAGCAGGGCGCCCGCGGCGGCGGCCACCTCCTCGTCATCGGGCGCGGCCTCCACGTTGCCCAGGTAGTCCGTGCGTTCGGACACCTCCACCCGGCAGTCGCGGGAAACCAGCGGGCGGAACTGCCCTTTCAGCCCATAGGTGTCCGGGCGGTCCCGGCGGCGCAACTCGATCACGTCCCGGAAACCGCGGGTCATGATCAGCCCGCAACGCGCCCCTTTCCGCTCCAGCACCGCGTTGGTGGCCACGGTGGTGCCGTGGACGATCAGGTCAATATCAGAAACCGCCCGCGGCAGGGCCGCCAGCCCGCGCAACAGCCCCTCGGACGGGTCGGCGGGAGTGGAGGGCACCTTGGCGGTATGCACCTGCCCGGTGGACTCGTCGTGCAGCACCAGGTCGGTGAAGGTGCCCCCGATGTCTACGCCAACGTATACGGACATGCGGGTTCCTCGGCGGCTGCGCGGCGAAAGCGATGATGCGGATTCGGTGAATTCCGCCCATCATTCCCGATGCAGCCGGCGGATGCAAACCCGGGGCAGGATACCGGATGCGCGGCCCT
>CBDUSX010000239.1:0-4983 GCA_965369935.1 uncultured bacterium | reverse complement strand
AGAACGGGGCGCGAGGGGAATCTGGTGCCTGCGCGGGAGGCTGTGCTAAAACCGGTTTCAAAGATACGTGTGCGCCGGCATAGCAGGCATATCGGTATATTAAAAAGGATTCGCCATGTGTGGCCGCTTCAACGTCCACGACCTGTCCGGCGCCCTGCTGTGGCTGTTCGGCATGAGCGAAGGGCCGCAGCAACCCCCGCGCTACAACATCGCCCCCTCCCAGCCCGTGGCTGCGGTGCGCAAAACCCCGGAGGGGGAGGGGCGGGAGGCGGTGCTGCTGCGCTGGGGCCTGGTGCCGCACTGGGCCAAGGACCCCGCCATGGGGGCGCGCATGATCAACGCGCGGGCGGAGACGGTGGCCGGGAAGCCCTCTTTCCGGGCCGCCTTCCGCCGGCGGCGCTGTCTCATTCCCGCCTGGGGCTATTACGAGTGGCGCAAGGAAGAGGGGGGCAAGCAGCCTTATTACATCCACATGGCCGGGGAGCGGCCCTTCGCCATGGCGGGGCTGTGGGAGCACTGGCAGGGCCCCGACGGCGCGGAGATCGAGTCGTGCGCCATCATCACCACGGAGGCCAACGAGGAGACGCGGGACATTCACCACCGCATGCCGGTGATCCTGGCGCCGGAGGCGTTCGACACATGGCTGGACAGCGCCCTGGAAGGCGGGGAGGCGTTGACCTCCCTGCTCAGGCCCTATTCCGGCGGCGGGATGGCGGCCCACGCGGTGAGCACCCACGTCAACCGGCCGGCCAACGACGACCCCCTGTGCATGGCCCCGCTCGGCGGGTAGCGGCGCCTGCCTTCCACAGGCTCGGCGGTAAACGGCATCATGCTTCGCCCGCATCGAGCCCTGCCCGGGGGAAGGCGCGGAGGCTGCGGAATTGCGCCACTGCCGGCGGCTGCGCACCGTTGCGCAGGGGGATAGGTATGGCTTGACTTTAGGGCGGAATTCGTTTCATTTAAGGCGAGTTCCATCCCAAATCGTCATGCTTTCCCGGTTGCGTACCGGTCAACGGACAAGCGGTCTGGAAGGGGATTTTTTGGGAACGGGGAACAGATTGCAGAGCCGATAACCGGCGGGTACTTTACAAAATTTAAGGCCCTCCACGAGAACTTTCTCACCGCGAAATTATTGCTAGGCGGAGGTACAGAGCATGAAAAGAATAGTCAGCGTATTGTTGGTCACCGGCTTGGCGCTTGGGCTTTCGGCCGGTGCCTGGGCCAGCACACTTTCGGACGTCAAGTCCCGCGGCTTCCTGAAATGCGGCATCGCGCAAAATCTGGCGGGCTTTGCCTACGCCGACTCCCGAGGCAAGTTCAAGGGCTTCGACGTGGATTTTTGCCGCGCGGTGGCCGCGGCGGTGCAGGTGAAGGTGAAGTTCTTCCCGCTGAGCGGCAAGGAGCGTTTTCCGGCGTTGCAATCGGGCGAGGTGGACGTGCTGTTCCGCAACACCACCTGGACCATGAGCCGGGACACCAAGCTCGGTTTCGACTTCGTGGGCGTGAACTATTACGACGGCCAGGGCTTCATGGTGCGCAAGAGCAGCGGCATCAAAAGCGCCAAGGAGCTGGACGGCGCCACGGTGTGCGTGAACACCGGCACCACCACCGAGCTCAATCTGGCCGACTACTTCCGTGCCAACGGCATGAAGTTCAAGCCGGTGCTGTTTGAGAAGGCCGATGAAGTGCGCAACGCCTACGAGTCCGGCCGTTGCGACGTGCACACCACGGACGCTTCCGGCCTGGCTGCCCAGCGCAGCGCCATGAAGAACCCCAAGTCCCACGTGATTCTTCCGGAGATTATCTCCAAGGAGCCGTTGGGTCCCACCGTGCGCCACGGCGACAACCAGTGGGGAGACGTGGTGAAGTGGACGCTGAACGCGCTCATCATCGCCGAGGAAAAAGGCATCACCATGGGCAACGTGGACCGTATCGCCCGCTCGACCAAGGATCCGGAAAATCAGCGCCTGCTGGGCAAAACCGGCTCCATGGGCCCGGACACCGGTCTCAGCAAGGACTGGGCGCACCGTGCCATCAAAAGTAGGGGAAATTACGGCGAAATCTTCGAAAGGAATATAGGCAAGAAGACGCCGTTGGCTCTGGCGCGTGGGCTGAATCAGCTCTGGAGCAAGGGCGGTATTCTTTACGCACCGCCTATCCGCTAGCCAAACCGGCAACGGGCGGTGCGGGTGCTCCGCACTGCCCGTTACGCCGGACCGCGCAACCAGCCAAAGCAACCCATGACCGAACTCACCCAGGGACCCCCCGCCACCCGCAATCTCACTTGGCGCAATCCGGAAGTGCGCGCGCTCGTGTATCAGGTGGCCGTCCTCGCAGGGGTTATTGGGGCGGCCTATTACATCTTTCAAAATACGCTGTTCAATCTGAAAAAGCGGGGCATCTCCTCCGGATTTTCTTTTCTGGCCGATGAGTCGGGATTCCGCATTGGCGAATTCATGCCGATTCCTCAACTGGAGGCCGGCTTCCTGTACTTCATTGCCGCCATATTCGCGGGGCTGCTGGCGGTCTATGGTCTCGACAAATTTCTTGCGCGCAAGGACAAGGCCATCGGGGAAGATTACCGCCTGATCCTGCTTTCCATTTTCCTCATTGTCGGCGTGCCGGCGATCGTCTATTTCGTGTCCCGGCACACTATGGTCGCCAAGACCTATAGCGAGGAGTCCAGCTACGGCCTGGGGCTGGTAACCGGCATCTTCAATACGGTCAAGGTGTCGGCGGTGGGATGCGTATTGGCCACGGTGATCGGATTCGTGGTCGGCATTTCACGGCTTTCCTCCAACTGGATCGTGTCCAAGCTGGCGGAAACCTACGTAGAGGTGATCCGGAACATTCCGGTGCTGTTGCAGATTATCTTTTGGTACTTTGCCGTGCTGCAGACCATGCCCGGCGTGAAGCAGAGCATTAGAATTTCCGACTGGCTGATCATCAACAACCGTGGCGTCTATCTGCCCGAACCCAACGCACAGGCCTCCGCCGATTATTTCACGGTGGCGGTGTTCATTTCATTCGTGGGGGTCTATTTCTGGAATCGGCACGTGAACCAGGTGCGGGACCGCACCGGCGCACAGTTGCCCGTGCTGTGGCCCTCCCTTCTGATTTTGCTGGTGCTGCCCGGACTTGTCTGGCTGATCGGCGGGGCGCCGATTGCGCTGACCTTCCCGGTGCTGAAAGGCTTCAACTTCGAGGGGGGACTCAATCCTTCGCCGGAATACGCAGCCTTGCTGGTGGCCCTTTCCACCTATCACGCCTCCTATGTCGCCGAGATCGTGCGCAGCGGCATCATGGCGGTGTCCAAGGGGCAGCGGGAGGCCGCGGGCGCCCTGGGCCTGCGGGGCACTCTGGTGATGCGGCTGGTGATCATTCCCCAGGCCATGCGTGTGATCGTGCCGCCGCTGACCAGCCAATATCTCGGCGTCACCAAGAACAGCTCTCTGGGCGTGGCCATCGCCTTTCCGGAATTGGTGAGCGTCGGAGGCACGATCCTCAACCAGAGCGGCCAGGCCATTGAGATCATCGCCATTACCATGGTGGTGTATCTGGCGTTCAGCCTGCTGATCGCGATGTATATGAACTGGTACAACGCACGGGTAAAACTGGTGGAACGATGAGCATCGAATTTCAGACGGAAGCTCTCCCGGCCGAGGCAGGCCCGCCCAGGATTCAACTGGGAGCGGTGGGCTGGGCAAAGGCGAACCTGTTCAGCAGTTGGTTCAACTCGACCCTCACCTTCCTCTCCGTCGGGCTGATCTACTATGCGGTGGTGGGCCTGTTCAACTGGGGCATCCGGCTGGCCCAGATAACCGGCATCGACCCCGAGACGTGCAAGGGCATTGACGGCGCCTGCTGGCCGGTCATCAACGAAAATTTGGCGCTGTTCATGGTGGGCACCTATCCCTTCGAGGAGCGATGGCGGGCCTGGGTGGCCTTCCTGATCCCCGCTATCCTGCTGGCCGTGGCTTTCTGGCCCAGGCTGCGCCGGTGGAAGCCGTTTCATATTTCATGGCTGGTGATGGCGGTGGTGGTGTTTTACCTCATCTCCGGTTCGGAGTTGATCGGCCTGGAACCGGTGGACACCAATCTGTGGGGCGGGCTGATGCTGACCATGATGCTCTCTGTGGTGGGCATCGTCTTCGCCTTTCCGATCGGGCTCCTGCTGGCGCTGGGCCGGCGCTCCAAGAAACTGCCAGTCGTGAAGGCGTTGTGTGTGGCCTATATCGAGATGATCCGGGGGGTGCCGCTGATTACAGTGCTGTTCATGTCCTCCATAATGCTGCCGCTGTTCTTTCCGGAGGGCTTTAACCTGGACAAGCTGCTGCGGGCCCAAATCGGGATTATCATGTTCGCCGCCGCCTATCAGGCTGAGACGGTGCGCGGCGGCTTGCAGGGCATCTCGAAAGGGCAGGAGGAGGCGGCGATGGCGCTGGGGCTGAACTACTGGCAGACCATGGTGTTCATTATTCTGCCCCAGGCCCTGCGCATAGTCATTCCGACACTGGTGAGCGGCGCCATTTCGCTGCTGAAGGACACCTCCCTGGTGACCATCATCGGCCTGTTCGACCTGTTGGGGATCACCTCCCTGGTCAGCGCCAACCCAAAATGGCTCGGCAAGATCATAGAAACCTACGTGTTCGTGGCGGCCATCTACTGGGTGATGTGCTTCGCCATGTCCCGTTACGCCGTTCGCCTGGAAATAAAATTCCGCGCCGGCCAGCATTAACAGAGACCAAAGAATGAGCAAAGCACCGAAGAAGGCTGCGAAGAAGCCGGCAAAACCGGCGGCGTCCAAGGAGCCCATGATTCAGATTCGCAACCTGAGCAAGTGGTTCGGCAATTTTCAGGCGCTCAAGGACGTCAACATGACGGTGGGGCGCCAGGAGGTGGTGGTGGTCTGCGGGCCTTCCGGCTCGGGCAAATCCACCCTGATCCGCACCATCAACCGGCTGGAAGAGCACCAGCAGGGGC
>CBDUSX010000238.1:0-5117 GCA_965369935.1 uncultured bacterium | reverse complement strand
GGCATCGTCCAGGGCGCCGCCGGCCAGCAGGTCCACGAAGCCTATCCGGTAGGCTTCCTGCGCGTCGAAGGGCTCGCCGGTGTACATGATGCGCTTGGCATTGGCCAGGCCCACCAGGGCCAGCAGGTTTTCCAGGTCCAGCACGTTGTACAGGGTGCCCAGGCGGGCGGCGGGGATGCCGAAGACGGCGGAGCCTTCCGCCACCCGGAAGTCGCAGGCCATGGCCAGGGCGCAGCCGCCGCCCATGCAAAAGCCGGAGATGGCCGCGATGGTGGCCTTGGGCACCTCCATGATGGCGCGGGTGGTCTCGTCCACTTCCTGTTCGTAGGCCGTGCCCTGCTCCGCCGTGTGGCGAAGATCGGCGAACTCGCTGATGTCCGCGCCTGCACAGAAGTGGCCGCCGGCGCCTTTGAGCACCACCGCCCGCAGATGTGCATCGGCGCCGAGTTCGGTGAATGTGCGGCGCAGTTCGCGCCACATTTCCAGGGTTACCGCGTTGCGGCGGGCGGGGTTGTCAATGGTCACCACCGCCAGGGAGGCATCGTCCCGGTTTACCTGGATGCGGCCGCCGCCCATGGACATGCTCCGCAAAAAAAAATGGGCGCGCCCGCCCGTGCATGGGGGCGGAGCGCTGGTGCCTCTATTGCTTGGACTCGAAGGCTTTCAGGGCATCGAAGGCGGTGGCTTCCTTGCCGATACGCACGATGGTCAGCTTTTTGATCTTGTCGCCCGCTTCGATCATGTTCACCACGTCCATGCCCGTGACGACCTCGCCGAACACCGAATGGCGGGAGTCCAGCCAGGGGGTGGGCACGTGGGTGATGAAGAACTGGCTGCCGTTGGTGCCTGGCCCCGCATTGGCCATGGAAAGGATGCCGGGCTTGTCGTGAATCAGTTCGGGATGGAACTCGTCGGGAAACTGATAGCCCGGCCCGCCGGAGCCCTGGCCCAGAGGGTCGCCCCCCTGCACCATGAAATCCTTGATGACGCGGTGGAAGATCAGCCCGTCGTAGTACTTGCTCTTCTGCTCCTTGCCGCTCTCGTCCCGCCAGGGCATGTCGCCCTCGGCCAGTCCGACGAAATTGCCGACGGTCATCGGCGTACGCTTGTAGAACAGCTTGGCCAGAATTTCGCCCTTGTTGGTCTCGAATTTGGCGTAGATGCCGTCCGGCAGTTCAGCGCCCGTGGCGGCGGCGGCAAAAAGAAATGTGAACATGATGGCGGCCAGGTTTGGGATGAAGAAGCGTTTCATGAAACTCCTGCGGAAACGATCGGCCCGGACGCTACCGCCCGTGCGGCGCGCCCTGCCCCGCGCTGTGGCGGGACGGGGCCACGGATAAACGGATAAAAAGCTTCCTTGCATACCAAGCCGCAAGGGGCAGGGCAAGCCCGTAGCCCCCCGGCCACCCTCAGATCAGGGTAACGTCGAATTGAAATCGGGGCAGGGGCAAAGCCGCGCCTCCCGGCACGCCCAGGTCTATGGCGATAACGGTTTCCCGCAGGGCAGGCGCGATGGACGTGAACAGGAAGTCCTTTCCGTTGAGCGGGTTGCCGGGGAAGTACATCTGGGTGGTCAGGGTGCGGGCGCCCCCCCGGCGCACCTTGAAGTGGATGTGGGGCGGACGCATCCAGCCGCCTCCCGCGGGATAGGGCGCAGGGGCGATGGTGCGGAATTCGTAGCGGCCTTGCGCGTCCGTCATTACCCGCCCCCAGTAGCGGAAATGGGGGTCGAGGTCTTTGGCGCGGGGGTCCTGGGGGTGGTTGTAGCGGCCCTGGCTGTCCGCCTGCCAGATTTCCACCATGGCGCCGGGCAGGGGCCGGCAGTCACCGGCCGTTACCTGGCCCTGCACGATAATTTGCCGCCCCTGGGCCGCCGCTCCCCCGGAGGCTTGGCCGATCAGGTCCGCTCTTACGGGGATGGATTGCACAGGATAGAACGGCCCCTCGGACTGCCGGGCAGTCACCAGGCAGGCGTCTCCGCCCGCGGCCCGCACGATGCCCGGGTAGGCAAGGGCCGGCAGGGTGGCCAGGGATATGCCCATCAGTTCCCGCCGCGAAAGACCTTTGGCACGATCGATCGGTGAATACTTCATGACACCTTCTCCAGCCGGTTTCGGAAATAATTCCTCCAGCTCTCGCTGAGGCCGTCCAGGTCGGCGGCCCGCTCCAACAGCGATGAATCCTCGGTTTCTTTCAGGTACAGCCGCATTATGTCAGGAATGGCGATGGAATCCTCGTTGCGGCCGATCCTTTCCATGCCGTCTCCCTGCCTGAGTTCGCCCTCCTCGAGGACGCGCATGTAAAAGCCGGTGCGGCGGCTGTCCAGGAAGCGCTTCAGGATGTCTTTCCGGCCGAATCTCATCGCCAGCTTGCTGCAGGGCACGCGCGGTTCGGTGGCGGCAAATTCGGCCGAGCCGATGCGAAAGCGGTCTCCCACATTCACCTCTTCCTCGAGAATACCGCTGCTGGTCAGGTTTTCCCCAAACATGCCCCAGGGCAGTTCCGTATCCGGCAGTTCGCTTTGCCAGAACGAATAGTGCTCGCTCGGATACACGTAGACGGCTTTGTGGATACCCCCGTGTACCTGGAGGTCCGCCTGTCGGTCCCCCGCGAGATTGAGTCTGCCCACGGCGACCCGGCCCGCAACGGGTTCCTTGAAGATTGCCGTGGTCATCTCCCGCCCCTGCCATTCGACCGTGCGGGGAAGACCCACGTTGACCGATTCGATTTTCATAGCCGCCATGGCGCCGCTCAGCACATGTTTGGCCGGGAGCTGCGTTCCAGCCGGCCGGCTCGATGGTTGATATTCAACCTATTCCCTGCGAAGAACGAGAGTCAATCCGGCAGATGCAAGGAATGAGAGAGCCGGGGCAGGGCGGAGGTTCAGGATGCATCCGCTCCGAGGCGCCCAATAGCCGGGATAATTTGTGTCAATCTCCAATGGAGGTCATTCGGATGTCCCACGAAATTATCAAGCCGGACAGCGTACATCCCACCAAGGGCTACTCCCACGTCGCGCGCGCGGGAAACATGCTGTTGATTTCCGGGCAGGTGGCCCAGGACAAGGGAGGAAACATGGTGGGTGCAGGGGATTTCGAGGCCCAGGCCCGCCAGGTGTTCCAGAACCTGCAGAGCATTACGGAAGAGGTGGGCGGAGGCCTGAAGAGCATCGCCAAGATCAACGTCTACCTGACGGATGCCAGGAACATCGAGGCGTACCGGACGGTGCGGGACCAGTTCCTGGGGGAGCCCTACCCCGCTTCCACCCTGATTATCATAGACGGCCTGGCGCGCCCGGGTTGGATGATTGAAGTGGAGGCAACGGCGTTTCTGGATGGGTAGCGGCTCGCCGATCCCCGGGCGGCAACCTGCCGGGTGGCGCTGTCCTGGAAAGGAATATGCTCCGGGGCGCGGGGCCGGGCCCTGTGTCCTAAGCCGGAGAGGGGGCCGGCTCGTCAATGCGCACGAGGCCGGCGGCGGGCTCCACGGTGATGAGGTCGCCGGAGCGCACGGCGGCGGTGATGTCGCTCTCAAAGCGGTCCATCAGGGGAATGCCGGCGAAGGCCGCGCCCTGGGCCATGATGGGGTTGGCGAAGTTGAACAGCAGCGCCAGGGGAGCCATGCCGCGGGCCGCCATTTCATGGAGCATCCAGGCGGTCGCCACGCCGCCCTTGGCCGCCTCCAGCACCAGGATGCGCCCCACGTAGCTCTGGCCGTAGAGGGCGTGGGCGGGCCGCGAGAAGACGCCCTTGATGCGGTCCAGATCGTAACGGGCGCTGAAGTTGTCCCTGGCCACCAGGGCCGGACCGCTGACCGGGGCGGCGATGCCCGCATGGCCCTTGATCACGCGGGCGCTCATGGCAAAACCTTGCCGGCCACGGCGGCCTCGACGCAGCGCTCCATGGGTCTCAGCACGGGCTGGTAGCCGTAGCCGCCGATGATGTTCACCAGCTTGGCCGAGTTGGTCATCAGGGTGCGCCAGCCGTTGGCCTCGCCGATTTCGCGGGCGTGCATCTGATAGAAGCACACGCCCTCCAGCACGACGGCGCCGGAGCCCTCCATGCGCCCGGTCAGCCCCATGCGGTCCGCGGCGGCCTTGATTTCCGGGGAGGTGGCGATCAGCAGGGTCGTATGATCGTGTACGCGCCTTCCGTCCAGCAGTCCGGCCAGTTGTTCCATCTCGAACAGGGACAGCTGAGGGGCGGCGAACACCACCACGTCCAGCCGGTCTTCCTTGACGCCGTAGGACGCGTAGAAGTCCTCGATGTCAGACCGCCCGATCGTGTGCGCCTTGGGCGGTGGGCCGTCAAAGACGCTGTCCAGGCCGGGGGCCTCGGGGGTGATGCCCACCATGTGAAACATGGGGGTGGAACCGAAGCTGGCCAGGGCCGCTCCGAAATGCTTCAACTCGTCGGAGCGGGGCGACTCCTCCACCCCTTCGATGACGGGCACCTCCCAGTAGGAAGCCATCTGGCGTCCCACGATGCCTCCCACGGCGCCCCAGTCGCTCAGGCAGCCTGGCCGTTCTTCCAGGCGGAACAGGGTGGTGCCGCGCCGCGCCTCGTCCAGGTGAAAGCCGTAGCGGGGCACCCGGCCCGTCAGCGCCGCCGCCAGGGCCGCGGGGCCGCCCTCGAAATTGGTGCGGGCGCCCAGCACGGAGTTGGCGTAAATGGTGGAGCCCGTATCCCCGTAGGCCACGTGCTCCCCGTGCACGGGCGGCTGGATGGTCTGGTAGATGATGCAGGTGTCGGTCATCAGAATCCCCAGGGCCCGGAAGGCCTCGATGGCCCGCCGCTCCAGGGTGATGAAGGCCTCGGCCTGCCGGATGCGCCGGTAGGCCTTGAAGTCCGCGCCGCGGGGGTCGGTGATGGTGGGCACGCGCACCCGCCGCTCCTTGAGGGGATGGGCGGCGAGCTTTTCCAGAAACGCCACGCCGGCTTCTCCCAAAGCCTCGGTGTCCGCCATCAGATGGACATGGCCCACCTCCACGAAGTCCTGCGCGTCGAAGAACTCCCCCACCTGCACCAGCTGCTCCATGGCGAAGCGGCGGGGCTCCCCCTGTCCGCCGGCCAGCATGGCAGCTTCCGCCTCGCTCAAGCGCATGGTGTTCCTTTTGC
>CBDUSX010000237.1:0-5124 GCA_965369935.1 uncultured bacterium | reverse complement strand
CTGATCCGCCACTGCCCGGCCCGCGCCATGGGCAATGATCGCGCCCGGCCGCCCCCGGCGCGGCGGGGGAGTTTTGTCCGGGCGATGCAAAACCGATTACATGGGGGAACTCCATGGCCATACGGATTTGTTCGTACAACGTCGAGTGGTTCAACAGGCTGTTCAACAAGAACAATACCCTCAAGACCGGCGCCAAAGAGCAAAAGCGGCTGGGGGCCATCCGCGACGTGCTGCAAACCGTCCAGGCGGACCTGATCGGCGTCGTGGAGGCGCCCAACACCAGCCGCGACGGAACGGAGTCCACGGTGCTCCGGCTGGAAACTTTCGCCGCCTGGGCCGGGCTGCCCGCCGGCAAGGCGCTCACCGGCGTCATTTCCGGGGGCTACCAGGAGCTGGCCGTCCTCTACGATCCGAACAAGTTCACCGTCACCCACCAGCCGGGCGGCCGCAAAGGCGGTGTCTTCAACCCGCCCTTCAACGAGGAATTCCGCTTTGACACGGACGAGGACCGCATCAAGGAGGTGTACAAGTTTTACAGGCCGCCCCTGGAAGCCCGTGTGCAGATCATCGGCGCCGACAGCGAATTCCAGCTGATGGTGGTGCATCCCAAGTCCAAGGGCATATTCGACGAGATGGACCGCGCCCACTGGGAACGGGAGTCGGTGCGCAACCGCCTGAAGCTGTTCGCCGAGTGCACCTGGATCCGCCGGCGCGTGGACGAGTGGCTGAAGGAGAACAAACGGGTGGTTGTGATGGGCGACCTCAACGACGGTCCGGGCATGGACTTCTACGAGGCACGCTACGGCCGCAGCGCGGTGGAAATCGTGATGGGCGACCTGTTTTCACCCGGGCGAATCCTGCGCAACCACGGTGGCGCTCCCAAGTGGACGGCGCGCGGCTGGAGCCCCGCGTCCGCTCGCTTCAAGGACCGGTTCACCGAGGATTACGTATACGTGCTGATAGACCATATTCTGGTCTCAAAGGATATAGAACCGGCGCCTGGAGATCGGGCCCACCGAATCTGGAATCCCGGCGAAAACGAGGAAGCCAAGGCCATCCGCACCGCGCTCAGGGCCGCGTCGGACCATTATCCGGTCACTCTCGATCTGGCCTGAGGGCGCCTCGCCGCCGGGAGCGCGGGAATACCGGGTGGGGCAATTCAGGAAGAGTGGCCGGGCTGCGTTCCTGATACGGCGGGGCTCATTAACCGGGAACGATTGTGCAGGTTTGGTTCGCATCTGTATGCGGAGCGGCGGGGCGTCCACCGGGATCATTGTTTAAATTTTTATGCTGGACGATGTAAATAAATATGAGGAAAATTACTGTTACGTACTCAGCGTCATAGGCAGGGGGTGGGTGCCGGCGGCAATGCTCAGTCGCGTGGCAAGCGGACCGCGTTGAAGACCCGCCCAGCCCGGCTTTGCATCCCCCACGGTTGGGATCGGAAGACAGACCGGAATATATGGCCGAGCGCCGCGGTGCCATGCGCCGGCCAAGGCAGCGGATACGATTAAAGGAGGACAACATGCAACTCGATACCATCAAGAAAATGATCGTAGAAGCACAGCAGATTGAAGAGCGAACCGGGCTGCTGGCCGATTGTTTGCGAAAACTGGCGCTTATGAACGGAGTGCAGCTTTCCGAAGCTCAAATGCAGGGCGTGCTGGAATTCGTCTATGGCTATATCCAGAGCGTTCCCTATTTCATGGAAGAAGGGCTTAAGGCTGCAAAGAAAGCCGGAATGAAGGAGGAAATGGAGAGTGTGCTCGACGCCGCGGAAAGGTACTGGCTTGAACCCTTCGACGTCATTCCCGATCAGTACGGCATGCTCGGCATTTTGGATGACGCGTATTTTTCCCTGTGCCTCATTCAAAAGGTCGGAAATCACTGTGAGGAAGAATCCGGAAACCCCCTCCTGGCGGTGGACCTGACGCCGGCCAATACGATGGTGCGCGGGATGATCGGGGAGCCTCATGCCTCGACGCTCGATACGCTCGTCGCGAACGCGCTGGGAGCGGCCCCCATGATGCAATTGATGCAACAGGTGGCCGGTCTGATGGGCACATACGGCACCCTGTCCATGGACACCCCCCATCCCATGTGGGGAAACGCCTCGGTAGATGAAATCGTCAACGTGCAGATGGGCGCCATGGGGATTGTCTAACGCCGGCGCGAAGATGCCGAACGTGGTGCTCCGGGCGGCTGTGGCGCGGCGATAGCCTGGCCGCCCGGTCCAGCAAGCAAGCCGCGGCTGCCTGGCGACCACCAACGCCGCCGGTGGACCGCCGTCCATCCCGCCCCGCATGAAAAGCGCGGGTGGGGCCGATTGGCGAAAACTCACCTCCAACGCGCAGGTGACCCATGGCCCAGATACCCACCAGCGAAGAAATCCTGCAAATTTTCCGTAGCGGAAACGCGGAACAAAGAATCGCCATCGTGAAAAGCTGTCCGGCGAGTCCTATGCAGGAAGGTGCCTTGCTGTTGGCGGGAATGGAAAACGCCGCCGCCCCCATCATGACCCTGGACGCCCTCAGCAATTCCTACAGCTTTGGCCGGGCCTGCGAACTGGGGGCCGAAATCTCCCGCGCCGGCCACCAGCTTGCGAAGGAAGCCTATGAGGCCCAGGGCCCGGAAGGTCCTATACTCCTTCTTACCGTGAGCCGCCTGGCGGCCAACCTGATTACGGCACTCAACCTGTCGGGAAAATTCGGGGACGCCGTTGAATTTGCGGACGAGGTGATCCCCTATTACGAGGAGTTGGGCGACGAGGAAAACATTTCCTCTATCCGGGTGGGAAAAATTTCCGCCTTGATTCAGCTCAACGAGATAGATGAGGCCAAGAAACTGGTAATTGAAGAAAAAAACCACCAAGGAAAAAAGGCCCCCGACCTGTCCCGGCTGGAAAAACAGCTGGACGACTTGATGAGGTCGCCTGGGGAACTGGCTCAGAAGCCGCGAGAGCAGAAAGACAACGAGTCCTCCACGTCCGGCGGGGCGGAATCCGCCTCGGGCACAGGCAAGCTTTACCACGATATGCTGCGCGAAGTGCTGGATGCGGGTGGACGGGCATTGGGTGTATCGGGCGGCGAAATGAACGAGTGGAAAGCGAAGAAGATCATTCGCGACGCCGGTTCCATCTTCCTTGACGAGACGGCGGGTCAAGACCCGGAAACTCTCAGGCAATCCCTGGACGCGCTTGCCACCGTCCGCGAGTGGACGAAGGAGCACGGCGCCCGGATTGACGATTGTGACGCCCTGTGGAGCATGTATATCTGTCACAAGCGATTGGACGAAATTTCGGAGGCCGCCGATACGCTCCAGGCTCTGCGGCAAAACATTGAGGACATCCGGGCGGGAATCGGGAATCCGATGGAACGCGGCGGTGTGGCGAGCAATTTCCCCCATCTGTTTCCCTCGTTGTGTCAAATGCTCTCCCGGTCAAACAGAAATGAGGAATTGCTGGATGCGATGGAAGGGGCCAAGGGGCGGGCCGTCGCGGACATTCTCGCCGCCAGATTGGACACGGTTGTCCACGAGCGCGAGCTTTCGGAACCCGCCGGCCGGCTGCCGCAATTGATGCAGACCTGCGGTTCGCATTATCTGAGCTTCTTCGTGGATGACGAGGAGACCTATGCCGTTCTTGTCGGCAAGGACGGTTCCATACATGGTGCCGGCTCTATCCCTCTTAAGCGCGAGCAGATCCGTGCCGCCGCCGGAAACGCGGACCCGGGCCGTTGGGGAAAACTCGATCTGACCGACCCAGCCAGGAAGCGCCGGGGTTCTGCATCTGAAACCCTGTCGCCATTATTTTCCTGGCTCGAGCCGCACCTGGACAGCGGACTTCTGGAGCAGGGAGACCACATTTGCTATTCGCCTGACGAACATCTGCATCAGATTCCCCTCCATTACGTCCACTTCCGTGGCGAAGCGCTTGTACGGAGTTTTTCCGTCTCGCGCACCCATGGAGCCCATGCCCTGGCTCTGATTCTGGAAAAGGAGCCGGTGGAGCCGGATGCATTTACTTCCATCGAGGTGCCGGCGCGCAAGGATTTGAAGTATGCGGAAACGCTTGAAGACCTGGGTCGCCTCCCCGCCTGGCTCGCAGAGCATCTGGAAGGTGATCCCGTTTCGGGAGAAGAGGCCACCCCCGACGCCCTGGCCGCCATGGAACTAAAAGATCGCGTCGTGCATTTTGCCACTCATGGAACTTTTCCGAAGGAGGACTCGCCACCCAAGGACGCCAACCCTTTCCACAGTTCCGGCTTGGTGTTGGCGGGTGAAAAAGGGCTCCCCGACCTGGTTCGCATCGCCAAGGGCGAAGATCGGGAGCATCTGCTGACTCCCGAACGCGCACTCGAACTCGGCCTCGACTTCTCCGGCAGCCACGTGACGATGCAAGCCTGCGTGAGCGGACTCGCATTGGAGGGCATCGGCGGAGATGCGCTCGGGTTGGAATGGGCGCTGATCCAGGCGGGCGCGGTCAGCCTCCTTTCTTCTCACTGGTATGTGCGGGCCCAGCTTTCCTCGGAATTTATCACGCGCTTTTACGGGCACTGGCTGACGAAACGGCAGACCCGGGCCAAGGCTTGGCGCGAGACGGTGCTGGAGCTTGCCGACTCCGGCGGCCCGTTCTCCGAGCCCCATTCATGGGCCGCATTCAGCCTCTCCGGGGACTGGCGCTGATCCACATTTTGTAATGGAGGACAATACAATGTCTGAAGAAGCTCTCAGGATCGTAAAGCAACTGGACGATCTGGAAGCCGTCCGGTTCCTGACCTTTCTTGGAGAACAGCTTTATGAAGGGATGGAAGAAGGCGAACTCGCCGGCCACTCACCCGGCAACATTCCGGGTATCGCTGAGCTTGAACGGCTGTCCTTCGAGGAAAGGCAAGCCAGCCTTGACCCAGAGATATCCGTCCAGCTTGCGAGGGAAATCCTGGAATATTTTGCAAACGATGAGGGACTCGCTCCGGCGCTTGAACAGGCCTGGAAAAACCACGCGAAGGACGAGATGTTCGTGGGAATTATCCTTGCCGCCGGATTCGCCACAAGCATGATTCTATTCGCCGCTACAAGCGAACTCGAAGGTGAAATATTCGGGATAAAATTCCGCAAGCGCGCCGC